>NZ_JBEXQJ010000009.1:0-238398 GCF_040612515.1 Streptomyces sp. NPDC006372
CGGCTGCCCAGGAGTGGCAACAGATGGATGTTCAGCAGCGACTCCAGGTGCACCACCGACGCCGGCCCCAGATCCCGCTGGGCGGCCTTCCACTGACCCGTGTACTCCTCGAACCGCATCGCCCCGTACCTCGCGATCCGGTCCGCCTTCGCCTGACCCCGCGGCGCGGCCTTCTTCGCGTTGTAGACCTCCGTCAAACGCGCGATCGCCTTGTCCTGGGTCGCGAACCCCGACTCCTTCACCTGCCTCCCCGCCGCCGACCGATACCGGACCTTGTACGGATGAGGACACTTCGACCACCGCGACCGCGGATGCTCACACTCCTTGAAAAACGACCCCATCCCACGAACCAAGGCATTGGAACTCACGGTGGCAGACTCCTCCAGGACCGATGCTGACAGTTTGCTAACCGTCAGCGGTCCGGAACGCTGCTGACCTGCGCTGAAGCGCGCGGGATTCGCTATGTTCTGGAACTGGATCGGGCGGACGCAGGAGGAGATCGAGCAGGCGCGGCGGGACTGGATGGAAGGGACACGGTTCGGTGAGGTGAAGGGGTACGACGGCCTCCCACTGCCTGCTCCTGCGCTGCCATCAGTGCCGCTCAAGCCGCGCGGAAGGGCTCGCTGACCTGTAGGAATGGCTGACGGACTGGTGAAAGTCAGTCGGCCGGCCGTCCTTGCGTTGTCCCTCATAGGTTTCTTGCGGGTGCTCATCGCAGTCTGGGTGACCGACGGACGGATTCCGAACCTGCGCGTGCCCGCCCCAGAGGACCAAACACTGAGCCGCTCAGGCGCCGGTGTGCAGGTGGGCGGCCCAGGTGCTGACCAACAGAGGATAGGTGTCGCGGAGGTCGCGCTGGGCCTTGTGCAGTGCCAGAGCCACGTCGCCGGGTCCGGGGCCGGACTCGGTGAGATGGCCGTAGAAGGCCGTGGCGATCCGGAGGGCGGTCGTGTCGTCCACTGGCCACAGGGTGCCGATGACATGAGGGAAGCCCGCGAGTTGGAACGCCGATGTGAGGTGGATGGCTTCGTCGAGCAGGGTATCGGCGGCGGTGACGGCCGTACTGCAGGCGGAGAGGTAGGCGAGCCGGCCCTGTCCGAGGTTGAGGGTGTTCAGATGCCGCACGGTCATGGGAGCGGAGGCGTGGTCGGTGAGGAGCAACGTGCTCTGCGAGGGTTCCGTCGGATGGCACACGGCATGGCAGGCGAAGTGGACGATCGGGTAGTCGGCCAGGTGCTCCATGACCTGGGCGCTCGTCGCGTCCGTGAACCGGAGGGACGCGGGAAGCCGGGACTTCAGTACGTGGGCTTCCTTATCGGCGCAGCTGAGCGGGGCGTTCATGCCGGGGGTCGTCGGCATGGAGATGATCAGCGCCTTGTCGAGTGGCCGGTGCTGGCTTCTGTCGCGCGTGCGGGAGTGGTCGAGTGCCCGGACGCTGGGCGAGAAGGAGGAGACCACCCGGTCCAGTACGGTGCGGCGATCGGGGGCGTCGAGGGCCTCGTCGTGATGGCCGGCTGCGTGCAGGGGGAGCTGCCCGAGCAGACCGCCCGGTATCCACCACACTCGGGGCCATGGGGCTGATGTGCGGTACGCGGAGTCGATGCCGAGGCGGTGCAGCACGGGACCGGCCGCATTGTCCCAGAGCCATGCCAGAACGGTCCGCATACGTCCTTGGGCGCCCGTGCGTTCCCCGGCTCTCAGCTGCGGGTCGGTGGCCTGCGTCAGTGCATGCTGGAAGGCCCGCACCTGATGTCTCACGGCATGCGGAGTGAGCGTCGGCAGCGCCAGACTCATGATGCCGTCTGCAGTGATGATCAGGGCATCGCTGCGGTAGTCGCTCACGTTGTAGACGACGATGGGTCCTTGGGCTGCCTGGGCTGCCAGCTGCCGCAGGGTCGGCGGCCGCGCGAACGAGGCGAAACCGGGCTGCCTGCGGATCTCCTGCAGCACCTCGGTGAGCTCTTCGGTCAGGCGGCGACTGTGCTGGGAGGCTCGGGTCGCTGAGCTGGTTGCTTCTCCTTCCACCTCGCCTTCGCCGTCGGGGAGATGGAGTGCGGCGCGCAGCTCTACGAAATGGTGGGCCAGTTGTGGATGGTGTTGCCGCAGGAGGGCGATGTCGCCCCGGACCTCCAGGGCCTGGCCGATCAGTACCGCACGGCCCGACTCCAGCAGGGTCAACGCCTGGTAGGCAGGCGGCTCCTGCGTGTCCGCATCCGCGGTGCGGAGCGTGAGTGCCGCGGCGTCGGCCACCAGGCCGGGGAAAGCGGACAGGGCGCTTTCCTGCAAGGCGCGCGGCCGATGCCGAGGGGCCGTGTCGGGGAGCAGTCGCATCGCATTGGTGAGCAGTTGGGTGGCATCCCTGGGGCGGTCGGGGGCGCAGAGTGCGGCGGCGGATTGGGCGGCGTGGAGGCGCAGATCCGGCGGCGCTGTGGGGACGGCCGCCGCCTGCGTGTACGCCTGGATCGCCGCTTCGCGGTCGGCCTCATCGCGCTCTTGTTGGTGGCGTTGGAGCAGCAGTGCGGCCAGCCGTGCCAGGTCGCAGGCGTGTGCCGCCCGCGGTACCACGGTTCCCGCTACGGCACACCGGGTAGCCTCGATGGCCGCGTCCAAGGTCGTGCTGTCCTGGGTACGTAGGTGAAGCAGCCGTAGCAGCTCTCCGAGACTTGACTGACACACTGTCCGATCGGGATCTCCCTGGGGCAGGTCGTCAGTCACGGCGCGGTAGGCACGGATCAGTTCCTTCAAGTCCTCGGTGGATTGTGCGGAGTCCGGGGTCCACCAGTTGATCAGTGCCCCGTACAGGTCGCAGCTGGGATGGCCCGGGAGCACGTAGGCCCGTGCCAGGTACACCTGCAGGAGGGCCGTCGCCCCGTCCTCCTCACGCCCGGTCTGTTCGAAGACGCGCCGCAGCGCGCAGGCGAGGTTGAAGTGGAGCCGGCCCCGCAGGCGGCACCGCCGGCATTGCCCACAGCCGCCATCTGGAAGCAGCTCGCTCAGGTGTCTCAGCGAGGCGATCACGCCGGTGAGGTCCTCTTGTTCGCCCGTCCGCTCGTACCGTTGCCACAGTGCATCGGCCAGGAAGCAGTGGTGCGCGGCCCGCTCCGGATTGTTGAAAGGGGTGGCCGCCAGTGCAGTGCGCATGGCGCGTACGCCCGCGTCGAGCTCGTGCAGGTCACCGGAGCGCTCGTAGGTGGTGAGTAGAGCGCAGGCCAGCAGTTGGTGTGTGTACCGCGCAGGCACGGATGGCTCCGGTTGTTCGAGTGCCTTGTGCTGTGCGTCGATCAGCGTCTGGACGCGCAGCGCACCGTACGGGCGGGTGGCGGGGTCACGGAGCTCGTGCCTGAGCGCCTCCAGTGAGGCGTCGTAATCCAAGTGGCCGGCGGCCGTGGTTGGTAGGTTGATCGGCTGCAGAACGGCTCTGTAGGCGTTGATCAGCTCCTCTACCCCGGCCAGGCTGCCGAGGGCGGCCGGCGACTCACGCAGGACTTGCCTGAAGCGCTGCGCGTAGAGCCATCCGGGGGTCCCTGGAGGCACGTTGTCCAGAGCTTCACCCACCTGGGTCAGGAAGGGAATCAGACCTTCGTTCCAGCCGGGCGTCTCCGTATGCGCCACCCCCAGTCCATCGACGAGGACGGGGTAGGGAGAATGTGGCCAGCTGTCCGCCTGCATGAAGAGCCGGTCGGCGGATGACTCATCAGGGGACGGATTTCCTTTCGTGGCCGTGGCCCCGGCCCACGCGTCCCGCCAGTCCCGGGTGAAGGTGAAGCGCCACCGGTATGCCCCACGAAGAATGTGCTCCAGCACACCGACCCGCGGGGTGCCCTCTTCGGCCCACTGGAGGGCCGCGCTCAGTACGTCCACCGCCTCGTTCGCGTCGGACGGGTCGTTGACGTCTTCGGACCGCAACAGCAGTGCGATTCCAAGGTTTTGGGCGTGCAGCGGGTATTCCGGGTCCTCCGTGCCGCCGGCATCCAGCAGCAGCCGGTTGATGCGGATCTCCGCGTCGAGGTCCGCGGTGCTCCGCGTCAGGTGGTGTCGGAGATGATGGGCGCCGGCGAGGTCGTGCAGGAGCGAGGGACGTAAGGGGTGATCGGGCGGAGCTTCGTCGACTGCCGTCTGGGCGGCGGCCACCGCCTTGTCCATGTCGTCAGGCCGGCGTCCCGACCATTGCGCCCGCTGGCCCAGGGCCGCCCCCACATGTTTCAGGGCGTCGAGTCGTACGGTCCGGCCGGGCGCCGAAGCCGCCGCGGCCGACCCGTACAGTTCGATGGCCTTGTCAAGGTCCGCTGGTGATGCCAGGCGGCTCGCCCGTGTCTGCAGGATGCGGCCGTGGAGTAGGAGAACGTCGGCGGTCGGCGGCGCGTTGGCGGGCAGATCACGCTCGATGGTCTCGAGTAGCGTGATTGCTGCGTCGAGGTCCTTTGGCCGGCCGGTGATCTCGGAGCGGCCCGCCATGACGGTGACGAGATGGCGCAGGGAGGGGACGTACAGCGGGGACGTGATGCGGACGGTGTGGACGAGGGCGGTGAGTGCGTCGATCAGCTTGTCCAGGTCGGGCAACCGTTGGTGAAGCTGGTACCGCGCGGACAACAACTCGGCCAAGGAGCTGATCTCGTCGATGCGCAGGACGTCCGGGTGGTCGACCGGTGCATGGTCGTTCAGCTCCTGGAATGCGTTGATGGCGTCCTGCAAGTCGGTGGCAGACCGGAACCGTTGGTAACGGCTGTTCAGCGCGGTGGCGAGGTCGTGGAGCCGGGACTGTCGATCGGGGGCGGACTCGTCAGCCGCCAGGGCTTTGCACGCGGCTCGTACGGCCTCGTCGAGTTCTGTCTTCCCTGCCATGTGCGCTAGTCGCAGGCGCCGCGTCTGGCGACGCTGGAGCTCCAGCTGGGTGGCCATCGGGTGGTCTGGCGGTGTGATCCCCTGAGCCGTGCGGAACGCCTCGTCAGCCGCTTCGAGGTCCGCTGTGGCGTTATTGGCGCGAAAGCGCTCGATCAGGCAACTGGCCAGCACGGACATGCCGGGGGCTTCATGGCCATGGCCCCGCGGAGTGGCTTTGACGATGGCGCGGCCCACGTCGATCAGGAGGTCCAACTGCTCCGGCGTATACGTTCCGCCCGCGGGCAGCACCCGGGCGATGATCTCCTCCCGAGCCCCAGGCGCCGCCAGCTCCAAGCTGCGCGCCCACAGCGACACCAGCTCGCTGGGCGGAGGACCGGCCGAACCGGCGATCGTCTCCTCCAGCCGACCGGTCGCCGACCGGAGAACGCGCGCGGCCAGGACCGGCACCACGGATGCCGGAAGGTCTTCCCGTCCAGCGACGTAGCAGGGCAACAGCAAATCCTGGGCCTTCGCGGCGTTTTCCATGGCGTCGCGCCAAGGAAGGAGGCGACTGCGGTACCAGTGGAACAACCCCAGCGTGAAGTGGCACCTGAGGTCGGCATCGGCGTTGAGGAGAGCGGCCAACGCAGCCGCCTCGCCTTGGGCGCCTTCGTCCAGCAGATGCGCAGGATCACCACTGGTCCGGAAGCGCTGCAACCGCGCTTCCATATCCGCGAGGAAGTCTCGTTCCACCGCCCCGTCACCCCCCGGTCACAACGATAACCAATCATCCCATGACAGGATTTGGCAGACCATCCCGCACTCAGCCCGGCTACCTTTGCCGGGGACAGCCGACCGTCAGCGGGATGAGATGACCCTGCCCCTGGACGAGCAGGGTCATGGCCTGCCCGGTCCGGGCGTCGAGGGGACCGGTGTGGTCGAAGCCCAGACTGCGGGCCAGGTCGCCCGCGTGCAGTCGGGTCGCCGTCTCCACCAGCAGGGCGTATGCCTGCACCGCCCGGCGCCCTCGCTGCCGTGCCGTGAGGAACAGGCCGGCGACCAGGAGGAAAGCGGCCCCCACAGATAGGCCACGGCGTCGTAGAGCACGGCCCAGCCGGCCACTCGGCAGGTCCAGGCCGCACTCCTGCCGGTAGGACACACCGCCCTGAAAACGGATTAACGGCCGACGGCATCCGCGGCGGCGCTCGTCCTGGTCGGGGCTGCATCGGCCTTCAGGGAGACAGACAGTCGGGTGTGGACGCGGGCGGGCGGGCGTGCAGCAGGTGAGTGAGGGTGTCACCGAGTTGGGGAGTGAGGGGGCCGACGTGATCGATGCCCAAGTGGCGTGCGAGCTCAACCGCGTGCAGGCGCGTGGCGGCTTCGCGTAGCAGCGCGTCCGTGGCAACTGCGGAACGAATCCGGTATCGGGCAGTGAGCAGAAGTGTTACCGCAACCGGGGCCGCGGGCCACCACCAGCAGGTGAGTGCAGCGTAGAGCACGGCCCAACCACCGAGCGTAGTGGCGCGCGTCAAGTCCTGACGTGCCATGGTGATCTCGGCACGTGCGGCGTCGGGCAAATGGAGCCACAGATGAGGCCAGAGGGTACCCAGGTCGAGATGGTGGTCACGATCGAGGCGAACGGCCGTTGCATGGACGCGGTCCCCGCTCCAGGTCGGCCGGTCCGGCCTTTCGGGAGCGATCCGGGAGCGGGTCTGATGGGCGGCGCGCCACTGAGCGGAGTCAGGAGGTGCGCCTCCATGGTGCGTGCGACGGGCTCTCGCCACGCCTGCCTGGTAAGCCGAGTGGGCGCTGTCCCAGCGCCGTCGACGCTTACATACACGATGGTCGGCGATCCATCGGAAGGGCGCAGGCCAGTTGCGCCATCCGACGGCGAGTGCGACGCGCTCGACGAGGGAACCGAGTGCCTGAGCGGTGATGCCCGCCAGCGCCGCGCCCGCGAGCACGGCGGCCACCACCACCACCTGGCCGCCGGCGGTGGACGCGGCGGGAGCCTTCGCCCAGCCGCCGATCCGGTCGGCCAGTAGCACCACGTCGAGTGCGTCCGACTGTCCGAGCGTGAGCGCCGCTGTGGCGACGGCGAGGTACAGGGCCCCGGGTAGGACGAGCAGAGACAGCCAGCGCTCGGCGAGTTTCTTGCCGAGTTCTCCCAGGAAGCCGCCCACGGATCACAGCCTCGTGCGGATCATCTCGTGCCCGCTTATGCGGCAACGGAGCAGCGGCTCCGGCTGCGGCCAGGGGCGACCGGAACAGATGCGCATCGGGCACTTGTACCAGAGCTCGAGCGGCTCCTCGTCGTGCCCAGGGGGCAGCAGCGATCGTCGCTGCTGCCCGTACAGCCCCAACGCGTCGCCGGCGTTCAGTAGCGCAGCATGCAGGCGATCCAGCGCGGCCGCCAGGTCTCCGTCGCCGGTCACGGCGCTCAGCACAGACCCCAACGGCGTGTCGTCACCGTTGTCAGCGTCCCTTAAGACCTCACGAATTGCCTCCCGGGTCGCACACACGACCGCGAGGCCATCGGCAGCTCGCTGCGGCAGATCCCTCATCATGTCCCCCTCCGACGGGCCGGGCCCGGACATAGCCAGGTTTGTGAAACGCATCAGATGATGAATCATCCGATCACATCCGCCCAAGTCATCGAATCCTAGGTCACATTCGGCTAGCGTCGCTGCCATATGGCGAAACGCGGGGGGCTTGTGCAGGAGCGAAATCACTGGACCGCGTGCCTTGAGTCCCGGCTTGCACGGGTAGTGGCACAGCACGACGTAACGGCGGTACTGGATCCGGCCGCTACAGAGGCAGCCCGACGGCTGTCCGCCCTACTGAGCGATGACGACTACGACGTCCGGGCCCGGTACGCGTTGGCCTGGTTCCACTGGTACCGCTCGGTCGCCCTGCCCGACGAGCAGGCTCGAGGACATCGCGAGGGGGCAGTCGCCTTGTTCACGCTGTGCTTCGTATCGGGAGTCCACGACATTCCCCCTCCTCTGCTGCCGGACGTTGCAGACGCCGTACAGCCTGTGGCCCGCACTGTGCTGCAACAAGCTGTCGACGCACAGCACCCCGGTCTCCTCACCGCTGCCGTGACCCTCTGGCAGTCCGTCGTGACCGTCACCAGAGCAGACCATCCCGATCTGCCCGAGCGACTGTCGAACCTGGGGATCGCGCTTGCCGGCCGATACCGAAAGACTGGTGAACCGGACGACCTAGCGGCAGCGGTCGTGGCAGGGCGGGCCGCCGTGGACGCGACGGCCATCGACCATCCGAGGGCACCCGGGCGATTGGTCAATCTCGGCGGCGCCCTCATTGCCCAGTACGAACGGACGGACGCGGTCGCGGACATCGATGCAGCGATCGCCGTGGCCCGGGCAGGGGTGAACGCCGCCCTGCCGGGCCATCCCGACCGCGCGGCAAACCTGACCCATCTGAGCCTCGCGTTATCAGCGCGGTTCGAGCGCACCGGGAACGCGGAAGACCTCCTTACTGCCATCGAGGCCGGTCGCGAGGCCCTTCTGATCACGCCCGAGGGTCACCCGCACCGGCCGGCGCTGCTCTCCAATCTCGGCGGGGCCCTCAGGGCGAGATTCGAGTTGACTCAGGACCCAGCCGACCTCGATGCCACGTTGGAGGCGGACCAGACGGCCTTGGACGCCACCCCCGATGACCATCCGGACAGGGCCACCCGGCTGCTCAACCTGGCAACCACGTTGCGGCTCCGATCGGAGGCCAGGGGCGACCCAGCAGCCCTGGACGCCGCCATCGAGGCGCACAGGGCAGCACTGTCGAACATCCCGGACAACGATCCCGTCCGGGCCGAATCGTTCTCGAACCTAGCCGTGGCGCTGGAGCGGCGATACCGGCTGAACGGAGCCCTGGCAGACCTCGACGGTGCGGTCGAGGCCATGCACGCCGCGGTCGCCTCGATGCGGGCCGATCACGTCACATGGGCGGGCAGTCAGTCCAACCTCGCCGTGACCCTCAAGGCACGGTTCGCGCGACTCGGCCATCGGGCGGACATCGACGGGGCTGTCGAGGCGGCCCGAAACGCCGTCGACGCCACCCCGGAAGGCTCCCCCCGCCGCGCCGGACGCCTGTCGAACCTCGCTATGGCGCTGGAATCCCGGTTCACACGATTTGGGGACAAGTCAGACATCGACGAGGCCGTCGAGGCTACCCGTAGAGCTGTCGACGACACCCCCTCCGAGCACCCCGATCAGGTGAAGTGGCTGGCCAACCTCGCCGGGGCGCTGCGGGAGCGCGCCGCTCGGACCGGCGCCGCACGGGATATGGACGAGGCCGTCGACACAGCCCGGGCCGCGCTGTCCGCCGCCACCCGTGAACGCGACCACCCGCACCGAGACGAGGCACAGCTCACCTTCGGTCTGGCCCTGAGCGTTCGATATGCAGCTGCCCGGGCTGAGGCAGACCGCGATGTCGCGTCGACCGTCCTCGCGGGCGTACTCGAACGCGCCACTGCCGTGCCGCTCCTGCGCGTGTTCAGCGGCATCACCGCGGCGCAGCTGATCGCCCCGTCCAACCTCGGGCGGGCGTCCGACCTGCTCGAACACGCGATCACGCTGCTCCCGCTGTTGACGCCTCGGCACCTCCAACGAGGTGACCAGCAGCACGCTCTCGCAATCTTCACCGGGCTGCCTGCGGAATCCGCAGCACACGCCCTGTCCGACGGGCGGCGGTCCGAGGACCGGCGAGCTGCCCGAGCCCTGCACCTGTTGGAAACGGGCAGAGCCGTTCTCCTCAACCAGTCACTGGACACTCGAAGCGACCTCAGTGCCCTCCGCCGGGAACACCCTCAGCTCGCGGCACGGTTCGTGGAATTGCGCGATCTGCTGGACAGCCTCCCCGACACTGTGTCCGCCGGCGCCGAAGAAACCTCCCCCTGGCTGCATCGCTCGGCAGACCAGCGGCGCAATGTCACAGCCGAGTTCGAGACGATGCTGACCCTGATCCGCGATATCGACGGCTACGCCGACTTCGCACTCCCCCTGAGCGAAGAAGAACTGATCGCCCAGACCAAGGACGGGCCCATCGTCGCCCTGAATGTCAGTACCTACCGCAGCGACGCTCTGCTTCTCACGGCAGACGGCATCACGTCCCTCGAGCTTCCTGGCCTGCCGCGCTCAGAGGTGGTGGAGCGGATCACTGCGTTCCGTCAGGCACTCCGCTCCGCGACGGACGGAACGACGCCGACCAGCAGACGACGTGCCCAGGCCGACATCACTGACACGCTCGCCTGGCTCTGGGACGCCGTGGCAGAGCCGGTGCTCCGGGCTCTGGGCCATCATGGGCCGCCCCCGCCCGGCGCGGAGTGGCCACGCATCTGGTGGGCGCCCGGCGGCCTGCTGAGCGTCCTGCCTCTGCACGCCGCAGGTCATCACTCGGACCCATCGGACGATCCGCGGTGCCGGACGGTGATGGACCGGGTCGTTTCCTCCTACACCCCGACCGTCCGCTCCCTGCGGCACGCCCGCCGGACCGCAGGCACCACAACGGATTACGTACAGGACCGCGCGCTGATCGTCGCCATGCCCGTCACGCCAGGCGTCCCCGGGCGCCTGGAACACGTTCCCGCCGAAGTGTCCATCGTCGGCGACCTCCTGCCCCACCATGTGCTGCTCATGGAAAAGGAACGCGGACGTTACGCGGACAGCGACACGGCACGAGACAATCGCACCGAGGCCCAAGACCTCCGCCCTACTGGCGAGAACGTCCTGTCACAGCTGCCCCGGTCTTCCATCGTCCACTTCGCCTGCCACGGTGACGACCATCCCTCGGATCCCTCCCTGAGCCGACTGCTCCTCCTCGACCACGACACGAGCCCGCTCACCGTGGCCCAACTCGCGCAGCTAAAGCTCGGACACGCCCGTCTTGCCTACCTGTCCGCATGCGGCACGGCCCTCTCAGCCGTGCCTGAACTGTGGGACGAAGCCATTCACCTCACCAGCGCCTTCCACTTGGCAGGCTTCGCACATGTGGTGGGCACGCTCTGGGAGATCAATGATGCCTACGCCTGCAGGTTCGCTGAGCGCTTCTACAAGTACCTCTTCGCACAAGGCAAGGCGCTCGCGACCGAGAACTCGGCTCTCGCCCTGCATCACGCCGTGCGCGCCGCGCGGGATGAACTGCCCCGGCTGCCCTCCTTCTGGGCGGCATATCTCCACGTTGGCGCCTGATTGCCCAGCGAGCACCAGGAACTGAGGTCCCCGGGGCCCGGTGGCGGCCCAGGCGCGCGAGCACACATCCTTGCAATCCCGCCAACGGCCCCCCTCTTCGGCGTCCGGTCCGGAAGTAACGGCTCGATCCGCGCCCACTGGGCGCCAGCCAGCGACATGCCCAGATCGACGTCCGACTGATCCAAACGAATCTGCCTAGGCGCTGTCCCGCCAGGTGGATGGCCGGTTGCCGTCTGACCGGTTACTGCATCAGTTCGGTGTGGGGATGCTCCGGCGAAGTCGGGCAGACGTAGAGCTGCTGTATGTATCCGCTGCCGATTTGGACCGCGGTCGGTTGTCTCGGGTCAGGGTCGGTGAGGGGCGGCGTGGCGCGGCCTTCAAGAGGGACACGACCACGGACGTGCACCTCAATGCCTTTGGCTAGGAAGAAATCGATCACGGTCTGATCTTCCGGGCGAGTATGCGTGGAGGACGCCCTGATGCGGGCCTGATCTTCGTCAGGGGCCCAACTGCGGTTGCTGTCGTCCCATTCGAAGGTGGCGATGGCCAGCAGCGGGTCCATCTTGGTGTCGCAGGCGAGGCAGAGCTGGGGATCGGGATCGGTGGGGCCCGAGGAAGCCCAGCCGCCGACTTTCCAGCCAGGTGCGACGGACAGGTTGTTCCGGTAGAACCTCTCCGGGTCGGGCGCGTAGGAGCTGTCCACACCCGCGTCGGCTGCCTGCCACGTGCTCCAGTCCCCAAGCGACTCTCGCACCTCCTTGCTCAACTCCATGGGGTTGGGGTACTCGGTGATCTGCTCCGGGTTGAGCAGGCACGGCTCGGGCAGGTAGCTGTCCGACTTCACTGCGGGCGGTTCCGGGGGCGTGGTGAGCATGTCGGTCACCGTGGCTGCCGACCGCCAGAACAGCGCAGTCCTGGGCATGATCGGGTGATCGAAGGGGCACCACAGAACCTGAAGCAGGTCCGCCCCGGCCGGTGCGTGCAGATCAGGCACATCCCGCACGTACAACTGCGCAACGGGCAGCATCGCTAAGGATCCCTCATACGGCTGGGCGACCGCCGGCTTCAGCGGAAGCCCCCGCCGGGGACGGATCCGGTCAAGGGTCTCTTCCTCCTTCGGGGTCAGGCTCCGGCCTCGCGTGGCGGCACGGAGCCGCCGTTCCAGCCGCACATCCGCGGGGGACATCGCCGGGTTCAGTCCGTTCACTTCATGAGGGCCGTCGCAGTGGGGCCAGGGCTCGTCGGCGGGCCACAAGAGCGGCCCACCGACCGAACTGTCGCGTGGTGACGGAGCCCCGGGGTAGGGGTGCAACCGGGTTGCTGTGCGTGCCAGCGGAGCCAGTTGGGGGAAGACCGCGGTGACGTCGACCGGCCGCGGCGGGGTGGTACGGATGGCGTTCATAGCGGCGATGCTGCCAGCAGCCGCTGACAATGGCGCACCGATCCGCGCCCACTGCACATCAGTCAACGGCACAACCCGATCAACGACCGGCTGATCCAAACGGAACTGCCCAGGCGTGATGTGGTGTGCCAGATCGACTGTCCGGAGATCTTCGAAGATCACGCGCGTCTCTCTGTAGAGCTGGTCGCGGCGTGTGCCCGGAGCAGTGAGGGTGAACGCTACGGGCCGCCCTGCTGGCTCAGCACGTCGAGGTGTACGAGGTGAACCGGCCCGACCGCACAGCCCGCCGTCTGCTCGGAAAGTCGGACCCGCTCGACGCACAGGCTGCCGCGCGGGCCGTGCTCAGCGGTCGCGCCAGAGCCCGGGCAAAGACCGCCGCCGGTCCGGTGCACAGCGCCCGGATGCTCAAACTCGCCAAGGACTGCGCGGTCAAGGCCTGTACCCAGGCGATCAACCAGCTCAAGGCCGTCCTGGTCATGGCCGACCCGGCTGTGGGTATCGGCCCGGACAGCGCCGTCACTCTCCTGATCACCATGGGAGACAACCCCGAGCGGTTGAGCACCGAGGCGTCGTTCGCCGCCCTGTGCGGAGCCAGTCCCATCGAGTACTCCTCGGGCCGTCGCAGCTCGCGTCGGCTCAACCACGGTGGCGACCGTCAGGCCAACGCCGCCCTGCACCGCATCGTGTTCACCCGGCTGCGCCACGACCCGCGCACCCAGGCGTACTACGGACGCCGCACCCGGGAGGGCAAGACCCGTCGTGAGATCATCCGATGCCTCAAGCGATACGCCGCCCGAGAGGTCTTCAACCTGGTCAGAACCGTATCCAGCACCCCCGCGTTATAGGGGCGTCCGTGCGACGAGAAGTCCCGCGGGTGCGGCCTGGCGGGGCTTCCGAACAGGTGGGTTACAACGCCGGCGCGGGCGCCGCTGCACTCGGTTGTCCTCTTGGGAGCCACCCGAAGCAAGGACACAGCGACGGCACGCGTTATACGGCCGATGCGCCACACACGGCCCAGGGACTTGGCGCGATCACGCAGGACACATCCGTTTGCTAACAAAAAGTCCAGCGTCTCCTCGCTGCGGCTGGCCCAGGGGAAGCAGCGGTTGACGACCCTGTTCTCCGGTTCCTCCGCGGTTCGGGCGTCCCAGTTGCTGTCGGCAGGCGGCCGATGCGGCGGTAGTGACTTGGTCGATCGGGGCCTGGGCAGGCGGTTCCCGGGAGCGGTGCAGGAATCCTGCCCGAGCAGCCGACCCGCCGCACGACGGCACGCCCCGGTGCGAAATACTCTCCCGATGAGTTCACGCAACTCCCCGATCAGCCAGCCGATCACGATTCGGAGGGCCGTTGCGCGGGATGCCAAACGGCTCACGCGGCTCGTGCGTGGCTCAGGCGCCTACGCGGGTAAGTACGCAGCCGCAGTCGCGGGCTACCGGGTCGGGCCTGATTACATCGAGGCCCACCGCGTTTTTGCGGCCGTCGGCGCCGACGAGCATGGAGGCCGGCTCCTCGGGTTCTACTCGCTCGTCCTCGCTCCACCGGAGCTCGACCTGCTGTTCGTCGCCGACGAAGTGCAAGGACGGGGTATTGGACGGTTGCTCGTCGCGCACATGCAGTCCGAGGCCCGTGCCGCCGGGCTCGACCGTGTCAGGGTCGTGTCGCATCTTCCCGCCGAGGACTTCTACCACCGCGCGGGTGCGGTGCGGATCGGGACCGCGCTCGCGAACCCGCCCGCCATTCCGTGGGACCGTCCCGAATTCGAGTTCCGCGTTTCTTCGGAATGACGATGATCAGC
The DNA here is from genome assembly GCF_040612515.1 of Streptomyces sp. NPDC006372. Classification (NCBI taxonomy): domain Bacteria; kingdom Bacillati; phylum Actinomycetota; class Actinomycetes; order Kitasatosporales; family Streptomycetaceae; genus Streptomyces; species Streptomyces sp. NPDC006372. Next base: position 14,228 of record NZ_JBEXQJ010000009.1, read on the forward strand.
GGCAAGGCGGGGCCGTAGCACAGAGGTAATGCGCCGCGACATCATCTCGGAGGACGTCGGTTCAAATCCGACCGCCCCGCCCTCAGCTCAGATCGTCGAACACGCGGTGGAACGGTTCCTCCTTCCCGCCGAACGCGCCGTACAGGCTGCCTTTGCCGAGCCTGGTCGCCTCGGCGCTGTCTTCCAGAGCGAAGAACAATCACCGCAAATGGCGTCACTCCTCGGCTCGACAGGCAACCGAAGCCAGCCGTGCAACATGTGCACAAAGGATTCTCTGGGGGAAAACTGTGGTGCTACGTGATTCGACGCGGATCAGTGCAGCTCAGCGGTTGTGCAGGGGACGATAGCGCGTGCAACACATGTGGTGCTATCGCTGGATCGGGCGAACGAGCGATGGCATCACGTCGTACGTGGCGCCGCATGACATCAGCTCCGATCGGTAGACGTCCGCGGCGCAATGGCCGTGGGGAGATTCAGAGCGCCGACCGGGTGTCCCACTTCTTCCGTCACCAAGCGGCGGAGCTGCGGGCGGAAGTACCCGGGTAGCCGGTGCGGCACAATCGTCGACGTCTTCATGGCAGACGCACAGGACATGCCGGACGAACGGCCATGGCCCGTCCGAGCATATGGGTGGGGACCAGGGCCTGTCCGGTCGGCGGGGAGGAACACCGGACAGGCCCTGGTGGATTCGGGGCGTCAGGGCGCAGGTCCCTGTGCAGCAGGACACAGGCGTCGGGAATTGGGATCGGCTGGTCTGAGAGGTTGAGCGCGCACAGGAGGTCGTTGCCGCGTTCGAAGACGTTTCGGCTGGACGATGTGCGGTGCCACGCCCTGGTCCCCGATCACAGCGACGAGGCACCGCAGCTCGTTGAACCGTGGCAGGGTGACGGGTGTCATGGCTGGCTGAGAGTGAAACGGGCGCGAAGCAGGTCGGCGGTGCGTGAGCTGTGGCCGACGAGCAGGTCGAACGCTCCGGGCTCGACGATCCGGCGCCCTTCGGCGTCGACCAGGGAGCATGCCGCGGCGGGGATCGCCAGCCGGACCCGCACGCTGTCACCGGGTGGGACCGTGACCTGCCGCCAGGCCTTGAGTTCCCGCTGTGCCCACGTGACGCTCGTGACCACGTCGCTGATGTAGGCCTGCACGGTTTCCAGTACCGGCCGGGCGCCGGTGTTGGAGACGGTGACCTCGGCGCGAACCACGCCGTCCCATGCCACGGCTTCATCGAGGATGGCCAGGTCGGTGTACTCGATGGTGCTGTAGGACAGGCCCTCCCCGAAGACGAAGAGTGGTTCCTGGGTCAGGTCGGCGTAACGGTCACCATGCTGGCCGCGCACCTGGTTGTAGTAGACGGGCTGCTGCCCGACATGGCGTGGCACGGAAAGGGGCAGGCGTCCCGACGGCTCGATGAGACCGAGGACGAGCTCGGCCACCGCCTGGCCGCCTCGCATGCCTGGGTTGAACGCCTCGATCAGCGCTGCCGCCGCCAGCGCGGCGTCGGGGAGTACCGAGGGCTTGCCGTGGAGCAGCACCACGACGACGGGTGTGCCGGTTGCGACGAGCGCCTCGAGGAGGGTGACCTGTCCGCCCTGCAGCTCCAGGGTCGCGGTCGAGCAAGTTTCACCGGTCAGCGCGACGGTGTCTCCGACGACGGCGACGACGTAATCAGCCGCGCGCGCGAGGCTCACCGCCTCCGCGATCTGAGCCTCGTCGACGGGTGCGGGCGCGAACAGGGGCGGACGTGGCTGTCCGTCGGGGTAGACCGGTCCTTGCGGGTCGGGCACGAGGCGCCCGATGTCGGCGCCGCGGGCGTAGGTGACCGTCCATCCCTCGGGAACGGCTGCGCGGAACCCGTCGAGCACCGTCGTGACGGTCTCGCGCGGGTGCCCGTCCGGCATCCAGTCCACCTGACCGGATGCGCCGGCCCAGTCGCCGAGCATGGCCTGCGGGTCGTCGCCGTTGGGACCGATCACGGCGATCGTGCGAGGGCCCCCAGCGGTGGCGGTGTGACCCTGACCGTCTACGGCCAGTCCGCCGTCGAAGGGCAAGGTGCCGTCGTTGCGCAACAGCACCAGGGACCTTCGGGCGAGTTCGAGGTTGAGGGCGGTGTGCTCGGCGCACCCGATCACGTCGGCCTGGCGTGCCTGGTCCGGCACACGGGGATCCTCAAACAGGCCCAGTTCCAGTTTCAGTTTCAGAATCCGCCGGACCGCCTCGTCGATCTCCTCTGCTCGCAGCCGCCCCTGCGCGACTGCTTCCTGGGCGCCCTCGAAGAAGTCCGGCGTGGTCATCACCAGGTCGTTTCCGGCCTGCACCGCGACCACTGCGGCCTCCACGGCATCTGCGCAGACCTTCTGCTCCCACACCATCCGGCCCACGTTGTCCCAGTCGGTCACGAGCGTGCCGGTGAACTCCCATTCGCCCTTGAGGACGTCGTTCAGGAGCCACTTGTTCGCCGTGATCGGGACCCCGTCCATCGCCTGGTAGCCGAGCATGAACGTGCGGCAGCCCTCGCGAGCGACCCTCTCGAACGGTGGCAGGAACCATGAGCGCAGCTTGCGCCGGCTCAGGTCCGCCTCGCTCGCGTCGCGTCCGCCCTGCGTCTCCGAGTAGCCCGCGAAGTGCTTGGCGCAGGCCAGAATCGCTGTCGGGTCGTCCAGTCCCGCTCCCTGATACCCGCGGACCATCGCGGCGCCCAGCTCCCCGATGAGCAGCGGGTCCTCCCCGAAGGTCTCGTTCACACGGCCCCATCGCAGGTCGCGGGTGATGCACAGCACCGGCGAGAAGGTCCAGTGGATGCCCGTCGCGGCGACTTCCACCGCGGTGGCCCGGGCCATGCGCTCAACGAGCTCGGTGTCCCAGGTGCAGGCCATCCCCAACTGCGTGGGGAAGATCGTGGCACCCGGCCAGAACGAGTGGCCGTGGATGCAGTCGTCAGCGACGAGCAGCGGGATGCCCAGCCTGGTGGCTGCCGCCAGCTCGACGGCAGCGTGCATGCGCTCGGGCGAGGCATGCAAGATCGACCCGGCCAGCTTCGTGGCCACGACCTCCTCCAAGTCGCCCCGGGCGTCCAGCTGCAGCATCTGGCCGACCTTTTCCGGCAGCGTCATGCGGGCGAGCAGATCCTCGAGGCGTTCCTCGAGCGGTCTCGAAGGGTCCCGGTAGGCCGGCGAGGTCGTGGCCGCTGAGCCCGCGGGGCGCTCCGGGCCAGAGGAGGACTCCGATCCCGGCCCCCGGCACGCAGTTACCGTGTTCCGGTGTGCTTCTGAACTCATGAGTTCGATCTCCTGGGAAACTGTCGAGACGGTGCATCAGACGCCGTTGCCTGCGGGGGTACGCCTGCCGCGATGGCCTTGGCACGTTGCCGAACCGGTCGGGCTGCGGATGAAGGTGTCGCAGGCGGGCGGCACCGCTTCGCTCAGGGATTTGTGGGCCCCCTTCGCGTCCGCGGGCCACCAGTCGCAGTTGGTTGTTGCGCTGGGCCTGATGCGCCGCCACTTCGACTTCGGTGATAACCAGCTTGCGGCGAGCAGCAACCGCGAGGTGGATGGTCAGGCGGTGGCCGGATTGCCTGTCGCGGTGCTGATGGACGCGGAGAGGGACCGCGAGCTTGCGGTCACGCTCTCCGCGACGCGCCGGCGAGGTCACAGGTGGGCAGCGGCTCGGGCCGGCGGGTTGGCAGGATCAGCGGTGCGCCCTGACGCAGTGGGTGTGTCGCGCCCGCGACCTCTACTTGCGTCGGGAGACCTCCGGTCAGCGTGATCGTGGTGTGCTCCGGGCCGATCTCGACGTCGAACTCGCGTCCCTGCCACAGCATCCGGCGCAGGGTGAGGCCGTCCAGCTGAGGGGGCAGGGTCGGGTCGAGCCTGAGTCGGTCCTCACGCCAGCGCATCCCGCTGAATCCGTAGAGGAAGACCTGCAGGAAACCTCCCTGTCCGGTGGTGAACGTGAACGCGCCTCCGTGACGCTGCTCGGCGAACTGGTTGAACGGTCGGCGTATGAAGGGGTCCACGCTGCGCCGCATGAAGTCGTAGGCGGCGGACCCGGGAGTCCCCAGTGCGGCGTGGGCGATGGAGTGGATGGAGTCGGTCATGGACGGGCCGTCGGGGTCGGTGCGCGGCACGTAGTAGTCGAGATCGTTCCGCGCGACCTCGGGGGGCATGGGGTGCTCCCAGGGGTACTGCAGCATCACCACGTCGGCCTGCTTGATGGTGTCGCCGTCGTAGCCGTCGAACTGCGGATGAATGCCCGGATCCTCGTCGTACGGGGTTCGCAGGCCGTCGGCGACCCGGTCCCACTCGGGGTCCGCGGCCACGCGCACGATCTTCGCTGCCCGGGTGGCGATCCGCAGGGTCTTAGCGGCCGCGACGTTGGTGTACACGCTGTTGTCGACCGGGAAGTGGTATTCGTCCGGACCCATCACCTGCTTGATGTCGTAGCCGCCAGCATCATTGGGAACGGCGGAGCTCGCCCAGAATTCGGCTGCACCCTTCAGCACCGGCCAGGCGTTCTCGGCGAGCCAGTCGCGATCGCCGGTGGCGAGGTAGTACTGCCAGTGGGCGAGTGCGATGTCGGCGGTGATGTGGTGCTCGAGGTCACCCATTTCCCAGCCGGGTGGGGTCTGTTCGTCTCCATGCAGCGCGCTCTCCCAGGGGAACCTCGCACCCCCGAACCCTGTTCGGGTCGCGTACTCCTGGGCTGCGGCCAGACGCTGCTGTCGATAGGTGTTCATACCCGTCGCGATGTCCGGGTGCTGGGCCAGCAGCGCTGGATACATCCAGGTCTCGGTGTCCCAGAAGACGTGCCCGTTGTATCCGTCGCCGGACAGGCCGCACGGGGACAGGCTCCAGTTCACCCCGGCGCGGGTGCTTGCCAGCAGGTAGAACATGCTCGCGCGGACCTGCAGCTGCAGCACCGGATCCCCCAGGACCTCGATGTCGGCCCGCCACAGGTCGTCCCACGCCGCCTTGTGCTCGGTCAGCAGGTCACCGTACCCGGTGTCCGCCGCGGCCGCCGCGGCGGCGCGAGCAGCCGACAGCGGGTCGTCGGAGTCCTGGGAGCTGGCCACGCCGACGTACTTGGTGACCGTGTACGTGCTGCCAGCCTTCACATCGAAGGTCGCCTGCACACCAGCCGACTGGACCTGGTCGGTCTCGAACTCGGCGACGTGTGCCGCCACCCCGGTGGGCAGTTCCAGTCGCGACGCGAGCGCTGCGGTGATGTCCGTGCCGAGCGTCGTCACCGTCTCGTACGACTCGGCCGCCGTACCGTCGTAGCCCTTGCTCGACTGTTCGGTCAGCCTTGCGCTGGTTCCGTCGAAGACCCCGGACACGCGCGCGCTGCCACTCCAGTGCGGGGTGAAGGTGAGCTGGACCGCGGCCACCCGATGCCGGGCCCGGTGGACCAGTACCTGGTAGGTGAGATCGGTGCGGCGGCCCGCCGGTGAGGTCCACGTCGCTTGTGTGGTCAGCAGCCCGGCCCGCAGGTTCAGTGTCTGCCGGTAGTCGCTGACCGCTCCCTGCTCCGGGTCGTCCTGTTCACCTCCCCGCGCCTGGGGCAGCCGGCCGTAGGTGCCCGACTCGTCGGAGAACGCCAGCGTGGACCAGGTCGGGATGTTCGCGTACTTCTCGATCGGGCCGTCCTGGGCGAAGAACCCGGCCAGGTGCGCCTGGGTTTCGATCGGCGTCGTCGCGTATCCCGTCCCCGCCGCGGGGATCCTGCCACCGAAATAGCCGTTGGCGAGGAAGGTCGGCGCGTAGTCGTCGTCGGTTTCGGTGGTGCTGAGCGTCCACCCGGTGTCGGGCCGGGATTCTTCTGTGGCGGTGGTGGTGTGGTCCTCGTGACCGGGAGGGGCGTGCTCGGACCGCGCGGGTGCCGGGTCGTGGGTGGGGTTGTCCTGGTCGGAGGGGTCTTTGTGGGGGGCCATGCGTGCCCTTCTCTGATGGGTCTTGTTGTGGGGTGCGTGGGCTGGGTGCGCTGAGTGGCTGGGCGTAGCCCGGGTTTCTAGAACCGGCCTTACGCACATGCGTGGCTCAGGACTTGGAGCCGGACAGGGCGATGCCTTCGACGATCTGGCGTTGCGCGAACGCGAACACGAGCAGCATCGGTGCAGCCAGCAACGTCGTGGCGGCCATCAGCGCGGGCCAGTCCGAGACGTACTGGCCCTTGAACTGGTTGACCAGCAGCGGCAGCGTGAACTTATCGGAGCTGTTGAGGAAGATCAGCGGGAAGAAGAAGTTGTTCCACTGGCCGAGGAAGGTGAAGATCCCCAACGCCGTGAGAGGGGTGCGCAGCAGCGGCAGGATGATCGTCACGAACCTGCGGACCCGGCCGGCGCCGTCGAGCTGGGCGGCTTCCTCCAACTCCACGGGGATGCCTTTGATGTACTGGCGTAGCAGGAAGACGCCGAAGGCGTTGAACAGTGCGGGTGGCACGATGATTGCGGCATGGGTGTCCACCCAGCCCAGCCAGCCCATGATGATGTACAGCGGGATGATCGTGAGCTGGCCGGGGACCATCATGGTCGCGAGGAAGACCATGAACAGCGGGCGGCGGCCCCAGAAGTCGATCCGCGCGAACGCGTAGGCGGCCATCGCCGAGGTGAGCAGGGAGACCGCGGTGACCGTCAGGGCGATGTAGGTGCTGTTCCAGAACCCGCGGACAAAGTCGGCCCCGCCCAGAGCGGTGCGGTAGCCCTGCTCGTTCCAGTCCTGGGGCAAGAGCTTGGGCGGCTGCATGAAGATCTCGCCCAAGGGTTTGAACGAGGAGAACAGCATCCAGGCGAACGGCAGAGCCATACCGATGGCGCAGACGAGGAGGACCGCGTGCAGCAGCAGGTTGCGACGGGCGGGCCGGCCGGAGCCGGAGGCGGTCGTGGCCGCGTGGCTGTGGGTGTCGGAGAAAGTACTCATTCTGTGTAGTGCACCCACTTCTTCTGGGCTGCGAGCTGGCAGCCGGTGACTACGAGCAGGGCCAGGAACAGGAGGAGGGCGAGAGCCGATGCCTCCCCGAAGTTGAACTCACCGAAGGCGATCCGGACCACCTCGTAGACGATGGTGCGGGCGGAGTCCGGAGCCCTGTCGTCGAAGAAGACGTAGATGTAGTCAAACACCTGGAACGAGCCGATGATCGAGGTGATGGAGAGGAACAGGATGGTCGGGGACAGCAGCGGGATGGTGACGTGCCGCAGCTTCTGCCACTCCGAACAGCCGTCCAGCACGGCGGCTTCCAGGTACGAGCGGTCGATGCTCTGCAGCCCGGCCATGAACATGACCAGCTGGTAGCCCAGGCCCTGCCAGATCCCGACGATCGCGAAGGCCGGGATGACGAACCGGGCGTCCTGCAGCCAGTTCGGCGCGGGCAGCCCGATCTCGCGCAGTGCGTTGTTGACCGGGCTGATGTCGGGGTTGAACAGCCACAGCCAGATCGCCGCGACCGCAACCGAAGAGGTGATCACCGGGGCAAAGAACGCCAGCCGGTACACCGGGGTCAGCTTGCCGGCACGCTGCATCAGCACGGCGAAGAACAATCCCGTGAGCATCAGTCCCGGCACCTGCAACACCGTGAACCAGACGGTGTTGACCGCCGCGCGCTGGATGCGCGGGGAGGACATGACCTCCGCGAAGTTGGACAGGCCGGCGAAGGATCGAGTGCCGAACCCGTCCCAGTGGTAGAACGCCAGCACCAGGGCGAACAGCAGCGGGCCGACCATGAACACCACCAGCCCCAGCAACTGGGGCGCCAGGAACAGGTATCCCGCGGCCGTGTCCCCGCCTCGCCGACGCCGGCTCCGGCGGCTTAGGTGGACGTCCGGGTCCGCGGACGTCAGCCGCGCCCGGGCCTGGGAACCGGTGCTGCTGACGGCCATCAGGCGCCCCCGTTGATCAGCTTGACCACCTTGCCGCTGAACGAACGCGGCGTTTCGTTGCCCGCCTTGAGCATCTTGTCCACCAGCACCGGGAGCTCTTGGGCGACCTTCGCGTTGCCGGCGATCGCGCTGGGGACGGCGTAGCCCTTGGCCGCGACGTCGTTGAACAGCTTGCCGTGCGCGGGCACGTTGCCCTCGGTGACGACGTCGTCCAGTCCCTTGATCGATGGCACCGCGTTGCCGCCGTCGGACAGGCGGAACCTCTGCCCCTCGGCGTTCAGGAAGTTGCCGAGGAACTCCAGCGCCTTGGCCTGGTTCTTGGACTTGGCGTTGACCGACAGCGCCGCCGTGTTGACCGGTACCGGCATGACGTCCTTACCGGACAGGGAGGGCAAGGGGGCGATGTCGAAGCCGAACTTGGCCTTCTTGACGTTCGGCAGGATGACGCGGCTGTAAGTGAGGCAGGCCAGCTGGCCGGCGTAGAACAGCACGTCAGCGCCCTGGCCCTGCGGGAGCGCGCCGGAGTAGGTGATGTTCCCCGACTTCAACTGCTCGAACAGCCACGCCAGCGCCTCCTGGGACTTGGGGTCGGCGTCGAACACCGCCTTACCGGACTCGTCGAAGAGCGTCCCGCCGAAGGTGGACATCCAGCCGAACCAGTCGAACCAGCCGCTGCCATTGAGCACCAGACCCCTCTTCTTGGTGGCGCGGATCTTGTCGAGCAGGTCGGTCAGCGCGTCCCGGGTCCAGGTGCCCGCCTCGAACTGGGCAGCCGGGTCGGTGCTGACACCCGCCTCGGCCAGGAGGTCCTTGTTGAACCAGAACACCAGCGGACTGCAGTCCACCGGCAGCCCGTACAGCCCGGGGCTGCCGTCCGCGGGCCTGCACCACCGGTACAGCCCCTCGTGGAAGTCATCGAGCTTGACCGCGGCGTCACCACTGCCCAGGTAGTCGGTGAGGTCGAGCACCTGCTTGGTCTCGATCAGCTTGGCCATGTAGATGTCACCGACGTAGAAGGCGTCGGGAGCGGCGCCGGCCGACAGTTGCGGCAGCAGCTTGGAGAGGTAGTCACCCACGACCTGTTGGTAAGTGACCTTCACGCCCAGCTTGTCGGTCATCTTCTCGGAGAACCGACGGAACACTTCCGACTGGGGCGGCCCGTCCCAACCCGCCCACTTCAGGCCAGGCCCACTCCCCGCGGAGCCACCGCCGCATGCCGCAAGCGCGGGCGCGGCGGCCAGACCGAGACCGGCGAACATGCCCGCCTTGAGGATGTTGCGGCGGTCAACAGTAGAGGCGGCAACCGCCTCCTTGATCACATTCCTGCTTCTGAACACAGTCGTCCCTTCCGCTGACGGTACGTCGCCGTAGAGCAGCCCTTGATCGTTTCGCCGCGTCACGGCGCCTGGTCGAGCTTGTGGGCGCAGGTTCGCGGGCCCTCGGTGTCATCGATATAACTTCTGTGTTACCGATAAAACGGGGACCGTAGGGGCGTTTGCCGCAGCAAGTCAAGAGGTCTGCATGCCCGTGATGGCAGCCGGCGGAGTGCCGCCCGCGCTGGGGCGTCATCGAGAGGGGTCCGGCATGCCCGCTGACCCATTACTCGTTTTGCACCAGTTCACGGGGTTCTTTGCGGCGCGAGGCATACCCGTTCATGCCCGGAGGCCGCTCGACGACAGCTCGCCGCGACCCTGGGGCCTGATCGGCTCGGCGATACGGGCGGGCGGATCGAACATCCTTGACCGTGGCGCTTCCAGCCCACCAGAATGGACGGATGGGTTTTACCGATCAACCATCGGTTCCGCCGCGCGGCCGCAGGCCAGCCGCTGAGGGAACGTCCGGGTCGCCAAGGCCGACCATGGCCATGGTGGCGGCGCGGGTGGGAGTCTCCAAGCAGACCGTTCACTACGCCTTGAACTCCCCGGACCGTCTCAGCCCAACGACCTTGCGGCGGGTCCTCAAAGCGGTCGACGAGTTGGGTTACCGACCCAACCAGGCCGCGCGTTCACTGCGCACGCAGTCTCCGCGAGCCGTGGGCTTTCGGCTGTTGCCGACCACCGAAGGTCAGTCGGGCGGGGTATGGGCGAGCTATCTCTACGAACTCTCGGTAGCGGCACACCGAGCCGACCACGCGGTCTACTGCCACCCCGCCGCCACCGACGAGGAAGAGATCCAGGTCATCCAGGAGATCTTCAGCACGAACACCGTCGACTGCTTCGTGATCACTTCCACCCAGGACCACGACCCTCGTATCACCTTCCTGCGCGAACGCGGCATTCCCTTCGTCTCCTTCGGGCGCCCCTGGGGTCATCCCATGTCGGACACGTGGTGGGTCGACGTCGACGGCGCCGCCGGTATGGAGCAGGCCGTGGACCATCTCGCCGAACGCGGTCACCGGCGCATTGCCTACTTGGGCTGGGACGGGCCCAGCGGGTTCGGGGACGACCGGGAGTCGGGCTGGCGCCGCGCCATGCGTGCACACGGCTTCTCGACCCGTGATCTCGCGGCCAGCGGGCCCGACGAAATCAGCACGGGCCGGGAACTCGCCGGCCGACTCCTCGACAGGAAGACGCCGCCGACAGGATTCGTGTGCGTCAGCGACACCATCGCGATCGGTGCGCTTCGAGCGTGCCGGGAGCGAGGACTGGCCGCCGGCCGTGACGTCGGCGTCGTGGGATTCGACGACAGCGTCGGCGCACACTTTGTCGACCCGGGATTGACCAGCCTCGCCCAGCCACTGGAACTGGTCGCACGACACACCATGCGCCTCCTCCTCGACCGGCTCAAGGACCCAGACGCCAAGGCCGAACAGGTCCTGCTCCGGCCAACCCTCGTGGTCCGGGAAAGCACCGTGCCCCTATGAGTCCCCAGCCAGGCTTCGCTGCAGTGCGCTGCCGTCTCAACGCGCGCGGACGGTCATTCGCGCTGGTTCAAGGCTCTCGTCAGCTGGCGGTTGGCCTCGCGGGCGGCCTTGAGTTCGGCCTCTCGCTCCTCCAGGGCGGTGGTCAAGTCGGCGGTGCCCTGTTCAAGCTTGGTGATCGTCTGCTGGAGTTCCTCGGTGCAGGCCGGGCTGCCCAGACCCGACTCGTGCCACGGCTGGTTCCCGAGGTGCCGGGAGAGGAGCGTCTCCAATTGCTGGACCCTTGCGGATAGACGGGCAGCGCGGGCATTGGCATTGGCCAGGTCCGCCTGCAGCGATGCCCCGGTGGCGGTCCCTGGTTCTGGCATCTCACCGGCCGACCGAAGACCGGCCGCGTGGAGGAGCTCCAAAAGGTCGCGGTGGCGGTAGAGGAAGGTGCGGTCGACCTGTGCTGCACGGGCGATGGCCGATGCGGTCAGCGGTGTGCCGTGGCGCGCGGCGGTCGTGATGGCTTCCTGGACGCGGCTGCGGCGCCGTTCGGTGCCAGCCTCGCGGCCGTTGCTCATCGCAGAGGTCACTTCGGCATCCTTGTCGGGCGGACGTCGGGAACGGGCTGGCGCACACGGGGCATGCCGAGCGTGACGGTGCGGCTGCGGCGGACGAGGGTGACGGCCTGCTCGATCTGGGCGCGGTCCTCGGGGGTGAGGTCTTCGAGGTCGGTCTGGACGCGTTCGATCAGGCGGCGCACCCGGCGGATCTCTTCCTGTGAGGGCATGGCCTGGGTCCGGGCCCAGTCGTCGGCTTCGAACGCGGACATCAGACGTTCGCGGCTGCGGAGCAGATCGGCGAGGTGGGCCTGGAGGTCGGGGAGGTAGGAGACGTCGGTGGAGAAGTGCTCGCAACCCAGGCAGCGGAAGCGGAGCGGGCAGGCGTGGCCGCCGGCCGCGACGTTGGAGGGCTCACGGCACCCGCCGTAGGGGACGGCAACCTCGCCGATCGCGCGGCGGACGTGTTCGGAGTCGAGCAGGCTCTTCGCGGTGCGCCAGACCCGGTTGCCGTGCCGGTCGAACTGCAGGGCGGTGACCCGGTCGACGGCTTCGCGTCGGCGTTCCTCGCCGACGCGGTAGTAGCCCATGGTGGTGTGGACCAGCCGGTGGTCCATCAGCTCCTTGAGGACGTCGACGGGGACGCCGGCGTCGGCGTGCCGCTGGGCATAGCAGTGGCGGTAGGCGTAGGGGAAGATGCGGGTCTTGTCGAACGGCACCAGCCGCGGGATGCGGGTGTTCCCGTCGGCGACGACGACGGGCACGAGGAGGTCGGGCAGGGAGTTCACCCAGGCCCGGTGGTGGGTGGAGATGTCCACGAGAGGTTTGGTGCCCTCCGGGTTGGTCTTGGGGCGCGGCAGGAGCCGCAGGCGGGTTTGGTCGGCGGTGGGGAAGCGTTCGCGGACGCGCTGCTGCTGGCGGCGGATGGTCGCGGCGGTCTCGGCTCCGATCGGCAGGCGTCGGCCAAGCCGGTATGCCTTGTGGTTGTCGTAGACCAGGACATCGGAGCCGTCCGGATCCTGCTCCAGGCAGTTGAGGGCGAGGGTGTTGATCTCGTCGGGGCGCCGTCCGGTGTCGATGAGCAGCTCGGTGGCGACTCGGACCTCGACGCTGCTCATGGCCTCCAGCTCGTCGAGGTGGGCGCACAGCTGGCGTAGCACCTCGTCCGGGAGGTCACGGCCAGCCTCAGTGTCCTCGGGCTCGTCGGGCATGTCTTCCGGCGAGATTGCGAAGTCGGCCGGCATCCCCTCCAGCAGTTGCCCGGGCGCGGTGAGGCCGAGGGTACGGAAGCGGAGCAGGACCCGGCGGACGAACCGGGTGAAGGCCAGGCGCCGGGCCGGGCTGATCTGCCCGGTCGAGGTGAAGTAGCCCATGCGGTTGGTGAAGGCCACGATGTCGCTGCGCCCCCATGCCGCAGGGACCGTGCCGCGGTCCGGACGCTGTACCCGAAGGCTCTCCGAGAGCATGCCCACGGCCGCGATGATCGCGCGAGCGTGCTGGACGGCGTTCTTGTTCCGGCGCCGGGGCAGGTCGTCGTACACCCAGACCTTCATTGCCTCCCGCAGCGGCTCCTGCAGCACGGGCGCGAACGAGATGTGGCCGCTGTAGCCGAAGACCGCCATGTCCCAGACGTCCTTGACGCGTTCGGCCTCTGGCGTCATGTTCAGCAGCCGCAGAGCCCGCTGCCATGCCCTGATCATCGTGACCTGTTCGCGGCTGTGCCCGTGAGCCGCCGGGTCCGTCACCTCCTTCAGCTGCTGCACTTGGTGGGCGCGCAGCCGGTCATAAAGCGGACGCAGGCACTCGGGCCGGGACTTGAAGCCTTCCCGGGTGCGGACCGACAGCCCGTAGAGGAGTTCGGCGACGAGCCGGTCCGGCATGCCGCGCAGGCTGACCTCGCGGGTGGTGCAGATGGCCTTGTCTGTCTGGCGCCAGTGCGCCTCGTCGAACCCAGGTACAGTCCGGGCCCGGTACAGGCGCTTCAGGTGTGCCTTGCAGTACGGGTCCTTCCCGCTGACGCCCTCCAGGTAGCACGCGGCCACCGCGCACGGCCCGAATCCGGTATGCCCGACGACGCTCGGGTGGGCGAGGAACTCCTCCCAGCCCAACACCTTCATAGCAGTGGCGGATCGCTGATTCTGGTGGAGGAGACAGAGCCTGCCGGCAACGGTGAGGCGCGGCCGCTCGCAGCCCTCAACCACGCAGGGGCTCTGACCGACGCCGCGGCTCATTTCCTTCGGCACGAGCAGGAACTCGTCAAGCGGGAGGCTGGAATTGCGCCACCGTTCCATACAGCCTCCACACATCGGCCGCGTCAGAACGGTGATCGCCAAGGGGCACCCCGGCACGGGGCAGTCCGGCAGGCCGATGACCGGATGCTGCCGCGGCCACGTGATCACCCGCCGATCCCAGTCCCACCCCAGCAGAACCAGGAAGTCCTCATCCAGGGCGCGGAGGATCTCCCCGAGCCGCTCATCACCCGTCGACGTCTCGCTGGCGGACGGAGCTGTGGCGTGCACGGCCGTCACCGTCCCGCCTCCGGCCCGCCCAACCCGCGCGGTGACGGCACCCGATCGACCGCAGCCCGCACTCGCTTTGGATCTGGGAACAGGTACGGCGCCTGCGAGTCGAGGCCCTTCTGCCCGAGCACCGCCTGCACCTCATCCGGGGTGCCTCCGGCATCAGCGACGTTCGACGCGAACGCCCGGCGCGCCATGTGCGCGCCCACCCTCCTGCCCAGCCCCGCCCGGTCGCTGAGCCGTTCCAGCAGCTCCCCGATCGCCTCCGGCGATACCGGCTCTCCCAGCGGTGCCCGGAACAGGTTCACCAGCAGGAAGTCACTCCCACCCGTCCCCAGCAGCCGGTACCGCTCCTCGTAGTAGAGGTCGAACGCGGAGACCACAAGGAAGTCCAGCGGCGCCACCCACGCATGCCGCGACTTCGACCAGGCCCCGTTCCCGTTCTCCCGCCGCCGCACATGCACATGGGCGCCCGGGTAATCGCAGCCCAGCGCACGGGAGTCCGGCAGCAGATGGACATCGCTACGCCGCAGACCCGCCACCTGGCCGCGGCGCAGCCCGACCCTGCCGACCAGCACGACGACAAGCCGGTCCCGCGCGCTCCGGCAGGCGGCGAACATAGCCACCAGCTCAGCGTCCTCCGCCCGGTCCACCTGCGTCTCCGGCTCACGAAGCGAGTGCACCGGACGCAACCGGTAGAACAGGCTGCCGTCCTCGCCTTGGGCTTCCGCCGGGAGGTCCCGGCTGTCGGCGAGCTCGTAGATCTGCCCGAGCACCGACCTCGGTGCCTCCCGGACCGACACCGCGTACGACAGCAGGCCTCGCACCGCGATGAGCACCCGGTTGATGCGGCGCTCACCCCGCACCGGGACGGCACCCGGCCCCGACCGCACCACTGGCACCACCCCGTCCCGGGGCGCCGGGGTGTACTTCAGCCAGATCATGAACAGACCCAGGTCGCGCCCTGCCGCCGTCCACTCCCGACGCGTCGACCGGCACCACCGCAGGTAGAGCGCGACACCGCCGGCGTACGCCTTCGTCGTCAGCTCTGCCCGGTCCCGACCGAACCGCAGATTCCGAAGCCATTGATCAGCAACTGCGACGACCTCCAAGTCGTCGTCGAGGACCGTCCAGTACTTCTGCCCGGACGGCATCACCACGGGAAACGCCCGCACCATCAACTCCTGCCACGAGTCGTACAACAACCCGCCGCAGAGCCACACCCCCCGAGAACGAGTCCCAGGAGATCAACGAACCCACCTCACCCCACGTCACACCACAGCGAACTCACCCCGAGAGAAAGGCAGTGTGCGTATTGCTCAGCGCCCGGTTAACTGCGGCGAAACGCCGTGGCAGGACACCTGCCGTGCAAAGGAGCACGCATGCCGGACAACCCTGTGGCCGAGACAGCCGGCCACGATCCGCAGCGCGGGTCACGGCGCCGAAACGCCATGGCAGCCGTGGTGGGCTCCGTCCTGGAGTGGTACGACTTCTTCCTGTTCAGCACCTCCGCGGCCCTGGTGTTCAACAAGATCTACTTCGCGGGTGAGTCCGAGTTCGCCGCCACTCTCGCCTCGTTCGCCACCTTCGCTGTCGGTTTCGCCGCGCGTCCCGTCGGCGGGCTGATCCTGGCCCACTTCGGCGACCGTTGGGGACGTAAACCGGTGCTGATGGTGACGCTGCTGATGATGGGCTTCGGCACCCTGGCCATCGGCGTGCTGCCGACCTACGCACAGATAGGCGTGTGGGCCCCGGCGCTGCTCGTCGTCTGCCGGATCCTGCAGGGACTGGGCGTCGGCGCCGAACTCGGCGGCGCCTATGTGTGGACCACCGAGAGTGCCAAGCCGGGTAACCGCGGCCTCTACGCCTCGCTGCCCGGCGCCGGTGAGTTCCTGGGCGTACTGTGCGCGTCCGGATCCATGGCAGTCGTCTCCTCGCTGCCCCAGGAGGAGTTCCTCAGCTGGGGATGGCGGTTGCCCTACCTTGCCTCGGTGCTCGTGGTGATCGGCGGCGTCGTCCTGCGGTACACGTCCGAGGAGAGCGAGACCTTCAAGGACGCCGTGGCCGAGGGCAAGACGGAGAAGGCCCCGCTGGCGAAGGCGGTCCGCCACCACGGCCGGCGGATCCTGCTCATGATCGGCGCCGGCTGCGCCACCGCCATCGCCTCGTACTCCATCCAGGGCTACCTGCCCGCCTACACCACCCAGGAACTCGGGCTGCCGGACAACGTGGCCGTCATCGCCATCACCGTCGCCTCCGCCGTGTCCATCTTCGGCATACCGGTCTGCGGCTGGCTGTGCGACCGGATCGGCCGGCGCCCGCTGATGATCGCCGGCGGTCTGGCCATCGCCGTGTTCGCCGGACCGTTCTGGCTCCTGGTGGGCACGAAGTCCACACCACTGATCGTGATGGCCGTGGTCCTCGGGTTCGCCGTCATGCTCAATTCGATGATCTTCGGCCCGGCGGGCTCGTTCTTCTCCGAGCTGCTGCCCACGGAGGTCCGCTACACCGGCCTGGTCCTGGCCCGCGAAACCACCGCCGTGCTCTTCTCCGGCACGGCGCCGTTCATCGCCACCCTGCTGGTCCACGCGGGCGGCGGAAGCCCATGGCTGCTGGCCGGATACATGGCCCTGTCGGGAATTGTCACCGCCGTGTCGGTCCTGCTGCTTCCGGAGACCGCGCCCCGCGCCCTGCGCCGGAAACAGCTCAGGAGCGGCGCCGGGGACGGCCGCGCACCGGCCGACATCGAGTACACGGAGGTGTGAGAAGAAGTGCCGGAACCAGAAGTGCTGTGCCTCGGTGAGGCGATGGTCCTGGTGGCCCCCGCGCCGGGCGAGCGTCTCGCCACCGCACGCGGTGCGGCCCTCGGGGTCGCAGGAGCCGAGTCGACGGTCGCGCAGTACCTCTCCGACCTCGGCCATCGCACCGCGTGGGCGAGCCGAGTGGGCGCCGACCCACTGGGGGAGCGGGTGCTGGCCGAGATCGCGCGCTCAGGCGTCGACGTCGGCCACGTCGAGCGGGACCGCTCGGCACCGACCGGTGTGTACTTCAAGGACCCCAGCCCGGAGGGCACCCGGGTGCACTACTACCGGACCGGCTCGGCCGCCTCCAGGATGACCGCTGCCTCTCTCGACCGCCTCCCGCTGTCCACGGCGCGCCTGGTGCATCTGTCCGGGGTCACACCCGCCCTGTCAGACGGTTGTGCCGGGATGTCCACAGCCTTGTTCGAACGTGCGCGTGCGGCCGGGGTGAGCTGCTCGTTCGACGTCAACTATCGCGCCGCGCTGTGGAGTACGCGGCAAGCCGCCGGGCCGCTGCTCGCCCTGGCCCGCCAGGCTGACGTCGTCTTCGTCGGCCTGGACGAGGCCCAGCACGTCTGGGGAGCGGAGACCGGGGAGCAGGTTCGGGAGCTGGTAGGGCCCGGGGTGTGTGTCGTGGTGAAAAACGCGGACGTCGGCGCCACGCACTTCCCGGCCGGGGGCGGCCCGGGCGTCTTCGTCCCCGCGAGCCCGGTCGAGGTGGTCGAACCCGTCGGTGCGGGGGACGCCTTCGCGGCGGGTTACCTCTCCGCCTGGCTGCGCGGCGCCGGGCCGGCCGACCGGCTGGGGCTCGGCCACCGGCTGGCCGCATTCGCCCTGGGTTCGGTCGGGGACCACGCGGACGCCACCGCCCTGCGTGCGGCGGAGGCCGCCCGATGAGCCAGACCGTGGAACGCGCCATCCGCGTCCTGGAGTTGATCAGCGAGAGCCCGCAGCATCCGACGGACGTCGCCGCAAGCCTGGGAGTCCACCGGACCACGGCGCTGCGGCTGTTGCAGGACCTGTGCCAGGGCGGACTCGCCCGCAAGCGGGAGGACGGCTCGTTCACCGTCGGCTACCGGCTCGCCGGTCTGGCCCAATCCGCACTCGAACAGTTCGACCTGCGGACCATCGCCCACTCGCACCTGCTGGAGCTGGGACGCAAGCTCCGCCTCACCGTACACATCGCCACCGTCGAGGACGGCCGCGTCTTCTACGTCGACAAGGTCGATCCACAGGGTGGGGTGCGGCTGTACTCACAGATCGGCAAGCCAGTCGTGCTGCACACATCCGGCGTCGGCAAGGTGCTCCTGGCCTATATGCCCGAGGAGGAGCGCGCCCAGGTCCTGGACGGCTACTCCTACGAGCGGTTCACCGACGCGACGGTGACGACCGCCGGCGACTTCGCCGCCCAGCTGCACGAGATCCGGGGGCGTGGCTGGGCGGCGGACGACGGAGAGTACGAGCCCTTCATCAACTGCGTCGCCGTCCCGGTCCGGGACGGCACGGGTGCTGTGCGCACCGCTCTGTCCGTCACGGCGCTCAAAGCGCAGATGGACCTCGCCCGGCTGCGAGAACTGCTGCCGACGATCCGGACCACAGCGCAGACCATCTCCCGAGCACTTGGCTGGACCCAATGACGACGGACCCCATGACGCCGGACCCAATGACGACTGACCCAATGACGACTGACCCAGTGGTGACGACCCACATGACCGCATACGACCGGCTGTTCCAGGAGGCGTTCGACGCCCTCCCCCTCATGGCGATCCTGCGCGGCTTCGACCAGCAACGCACCGTGGAGGTGAGCCGGCGCGCCTGGCAAGTCGGCATCCGGCTCGTCGAAGTGCCGATCCAGAGCGATGCCGCGCTAGCGGCGCTGAGGGCGGCGGTGGCAGCCGGTGAGGAATGCGGCGCCGCGGTGGGCGCCGGCACGGTGACCACCCTCGACCGCGTGCGGCAAGCCGTGGCGGCCGGGGCACGTTTCACCGTCGCCCCCGGGTTTTCCCGCGAGGTCGCGGAGGCTTCGCTCGACGCGGGCCTGCCGCATCTGCCGGGCGTGGCGACCGCCACCGAGATCCAGCAGGCCCAAGCACTCGGCCTGACCTGGCTCAAAGCCTTCCCCGCCACCGACCTCGGGTCCGGCTGGATCACCTCGATGGCCGGCCCGTTCCCCGAGGCTCGCTTCGTGGCGACCGGAGGCATGGGCCTGCACAACACCTTGGAGTTCCTTGACGCCGGAGCCGCCGCCGTCTCGCTCGGCTCGGCCCTGGCCGACCCCGCCCAGTTCGAGCGTCTCCCCGAGCTGGTAGAGGACCTCAACCGAAAGGCACCACGATGAAGATCACGGCACTGGAGACGTTCTCCGTCGCACCACGCTGGCTGTTCCTGGCCATCCGCACGGACGAGGGAATCACGGGCTGGGGCGAGCCGGTGATCGAAGGCCGCTCGGCCACCGTCGCGGCCGCCGTCGAGGAGCTCTCCGACTACCTCATCGGCCAGGACCCGTACCGGATCGAGGACCACTGGCAGGTGCTCACCAAAGGCGGCTTCTACCGCGGTGGCCCGATCCTGTCCAGCGCGGTGGCCGGAATCGACCAGGCACTGTGGGACATCAAGGGCAAGGCCCTCGGCGTGCCCGTCCACGAGTTGCTCGGCGGCGCGGTGCGCGACCGTATGCGGACGTACTCCTGGATCGCCGGCGACGAGCCGGACCGGGTCGCCGAGCATGCCCTCGAGCGCATGGAGCAGGGCTTCAACGCGGTCAAGATGAACGGCACCGGCCGAGTTCGCACCCTGGAGTCCAAGGCCGAACTCGACAGGCTGGTGGGCCGCGTCGCCGCCGTGCGGGAGGCCATCGGCGATGCGGCCGACATCGCCATCGACCTCCACGGGCGTGCTTCCCCGGCCCTGGCTCGCGAGGCCTGCCGTCTGCTGGAGCCGCTGCACCCGCTCTTCGTCGAAGAGCCGGTCGTGCCCGAGCTGACCGGAGACATCGCGCGCATCTGCAACTCGACGGTCGTTCCGATCGCCACCGGCGAACGGCTCTACTCACGCTGGGACTTCCGCGAGGTTCTCGGATCCGGCATCGCCGTCGCCCAACCCGACCTGTCACACGCGGGTGGCATCTCGGAGGTGCGCAGAATCGCCGCGATGGCCGAGGCGCACGGCGTCGCGCTCGCCCCGCACTGCCCGCTCGGGCCGATCGCCTTCGCCGCCTCCCTGCAGATCGACTTCGCCACCCCCAACGCCCTCATACAGGAGACGAGCCTCGGCATCCACTACAACGCCGGCAACGACCTGCTGGACTACCTCGTCGACACCAGCGTCTTCGACTTCACCGACAGCCACATCGCCCGACCGACCGGCCCCGGCCTGGGCATTGAGATCGACGAAGACGCCGTACGCACGGCCGCCGAGGCAGGTCAGCGGTGGCGCAACCCGGTATGGCGCCAGGCCGACGGCTCCTTGGCCGAGTGGTAGGAGCGAGACGACGTGCCCGTCGGCGGCGGGGCCGGGGTGCGCAGGTCGGACAGCAGGCCCGGCGCCCTTCACGCGGCCTTGGCCAGGGCGGACCGGTCCTTGCTGGGCGTGTGCCGGTCGGGTGCTGCCAGTCCGGCCACGGTTCCCTGTCCGTCGTGGCGCGGCCACAGGAGCAGGGCGCCGATCGCTCCCACCCCGGCCAGGACCGCGAGGAGGGACCAGGCGAGGGTGAAGAAGCCTGCGTTCGTGCCGAGCCATCCCGCGACGGGGTAGGTGATCAGCCCGGCCAGGTGCGACAGGGAGAACGGGCGGCGAATGCCTCGGGGATCGCGTTCCGTCCGCGGAGGCGCGCAGGACCTTGCCGGTCGGTGTGCCGCACCGGGCTGGACTCCGTCGTGAATATACCTCCTGGGGGTATTTCGGGTTGACGTGCGGGGCGGGGGTCGCGAAGTAGGTGCGACCCCCGTCCGGGCGCGTGGGTCAGGCGGTGACGCGTCCGGCGAAGTCGTAGCCGGCCTCGTCGACGGTCTTGGCGATCAGGGTGTCGAGCGCCTGGTCGGGCTCGGTGGCGGTGGTCACGGTGACCAGGCCGGTGCCGATCTC
Organism: Streptomyces sp. NPDC006372; assembly: GCF_040612515.1. NCBI lineage: Bacteria > Bacillati > Actinomycetota > Actinomycetes > Kitasatosporales > Streptomycetaceae > Streptomyces > Streptomyces sp. NPDC006372. Next base: position 34,903 of record NZ_JBEXQJ010000009.1, read on the forward strand.
GACGTCGACCGCGGTGATCTCGTCCAGGCCACCCACGGCCTTGGCGACGACGCCCTGGCAGTGGGCGCTGCCGATGCCCTGGACCTTGTAGGTCGTCTTGATCTCCGTGCTGGTGTGGCAACTTCCGTCAGGGGTGCAGCAGTTCGACATGGGACTCTCCACAGCTAGGGATCTGATACCCCCGGGGGGTATCTGGTGGAACGGCTCCATGTATACCCCCCGCCCGTATCCAGCGCAAGGTTCGATCGTGCTGGACTTGATACCCCTCAGGGGTACTGCGAGATGCGTCGGCCGCCTCTGGCGGCGGCCCGGCTGCGACTTTCGGCCCCGCCCACGGTGCCGGTCGTTCCTGTATGCGGCGGCCGGAGCAGGTCGTCTGAGTACGAGCCGCGGCAAACAAGCCATTCATCTGACGAGTTGGCCCGGTGTTCCGGCATCGGTGGTCGATCACTTCCGACGAGCCGCTACGATCACGGCATGATTACGGCTCGGTCGCCCTGGCGCATCGTCAGGACCCGCTCTGGTGCGGGTCCGCTGCTGCGCGTGCTGGCCTCGGTCGTGGTCCTGTTCGGCGTCCTCGTGACGCACGGCGTGCACGTGGGAAGCGTCAAGGGACACCTCTCCACCAGCGCAACGGTCCTCACCGCGCCGTCGGACGGCGGCGTCCGCCATGCAGGCGCCGAGCCTGCGGCGCTGTCCGTCACGGGCACCGACGACGACCATGGGGACCATGGGCCGTCACATCCTGGCGAGCACTGCGTATCCGGACAGCCTCCGCAGACTTCTGCCCTGGTGTCGCCCTGCCTTGCCACGTCGGTTCGTGAATCGACCCGTCCCTACGATGCCTCAACCCTTCGAGGGCCAGTCGCTGGTGGTCCCATGAACGGTGAGTCCTCCGTGGCTCTCAGAGCAGCTTCCGTGGTGCGGCAGGTCTAGAGGCACGCAGTCCCTCCAACCGGCCTGCCGGATGTCACCGGTTCGGCCCGTACCGCGCGACGAGCGTCCTGTCCCGTGCTCATGATGGGTCGTCACGCTCGTCGAAGCCGTCCTGCCCCCACCCATGTCTGCGCCTCACTCCGGGCTTGCCGGAGACGTGGCAGCAGCGCGGAGGACCTGTGTCGACCCATTCCCGTACGCTCGCGCACGCCCTACGGGCCCTTTGCGGCTCATCGATGTCCCGCCGATTCGTCTCGGCGATCCGCGGCGCCCTCGTGACGGCGCTCGTGCTCTGCGCCGTCGTGCACTGCGTGTCCGAGGAGACGCACGAGCCGGTGTCCGTGCCTGTTGCATCGGTGGTGACGGCAGCGGACAAGGACCCGCATGGCCCCCACGCTCCCCACGGGGGCGAGCAGTGTGCGGCGGACGTGATCGTGCGCACCGCGGCCCAGCCGACTGAGGAACTTGCCCTCGGCGCGATGGCCGTCGTACTCCTTGCCGTGTCCGTGGTGGTCGCAAGGCCCCTCGTACGGCGTGAACGCCGTAGACGTCGCAGCGCACGCACCGGCCGCGTGGCGCTCGCTCGTACGTCGCGGTGGCGGATCTAGACCACTCGCTCGCAGCCGACCGGCTTCACGGCTGCCGCGTGCCCATGGACCGAGCGCGGACGTGTGGTCCGCCTCCTGTCCAGGACGCGCGAGATGAACCGCACAGGTATTCATCGAGCGAGAGTGAACACACAGACATGCAGTCATTGACCAAGGCCGCGACCCCCTCCGGCCAGTCCGCCCTGTCCGGTCTGGTCGGGGACACCCCGCTGCTGCGGGTGTCGGAGCCGCTGGCCCCCACCGGGCGTGGCTTCTGGGCGAAGCTCGAAGGCTTCAACCCCGGCGGAATCAAGGACCGTCCGGGGCTGCACATGGTGGAGCGGGCCCGTGCCCGTGGCGACCTGCGGCCCGGCGGGCGGATCATCGAGTCCACGAGCGGGACCCTGGGACTGGGGCTGGCTCTGGCCGGGATGGTGTACGGCCATCCGGTCACCCTGGTCACCGATCCGGGGCTGGAGTTGTCCATGACCCGGCTGCTGACCGCCTACGGCGCCCAGGTCAACGTCGTCTCCGAGCCACACCCCACCGGCGGCTGGCAGCAGGCCCGCCGCGACCGCGTCCAGCGGCTGCTGGAGCAGCACCCCGGCTCCTGGTGCCCGGACCAGTACAACAACCCCGACAACGTCGCCGCCTACACACCGCTGGCTCTCGAACTCGCCTCCGCGATGGGCCACATCGACGTGCTGGTGTGCAGTGTCGGCACCGGCGGCCACTCGGCCGGCGTCTCCCGCGTTCTGCGTCAGCTCTACCCCGAGGTGACCGTCGTCGGCGTGGACACCATCGGCTCCACGATCTTCGGCCAGCCCGCCCGGCCCCGCCTGATGCGCGGCCTCGGCTCCAGCATCTACCCGCGCAACGTCGCCTACGAGAACTTCTCCGAGGTGCACTGGGTCGCCCCGCACGAGGCCGTGTGGACCTGCCGTCAACTGGCCGCCTCCCACTACGCCACCGGTGGCTGGAGTGTCGGCGCGGTCGCGCTGGTGGCCGGCTGGCTGGCCCGGACGATGCCGGCGGACGCACGGATCGTCTCGATCTTCCCCGACGGTCCGCAGCGATACCTGGGGACGGTCTACGACGACGACTACTGCGCCGCCCACGGCCTGCTGGAGTCGCCACCGGCACCCGAACCGGAGCTGCTCGGTCGCCTGGACGAGAAGGAGGTCACCCGATGGACCCGGTGCCCCACCGTCGTCGATCCCCTCACGCTGCAACGCGCTCAGGGCGCATCGGAACTCGCGTCCGACGCTTCGGAGGAGGACCGGTGAAGGGGCTGCTCACCCAGGTCCGATCGTACGAGGGCAGCGTCCAGCTGTTGATGGTCAACCAGTTCACCATCAACCTCGGCTTCTACATGCTGATGCCCTACCTGGCCGCCCACCTCTCCGGAACGCTCGGGCTGGCCGGCTGGATCGTCGGACTCGTCCTCGGCGTACGGAACTTCAGCCAGCAGGGCATGTTCCTGGTCGGGGGCACACTCGCCGACCGGCTCGGCTACAAGCCGCTGATCGTCGCCGGATGCGTGCTGCGCACTCTCGGCTTCGCGACGCTCGGACTGGTCGATTCCCTGCCGGCCCTGCTGGCAGCGTCCGCGGCCACCGGGCTGGCCGGGGCGCTGTTCAACCCGGCCGTACGGGCGTATCTCGCGGCCGACGCGGGGGAGCGCAGGGTCGAGGCGTTCGCCCTGTTCAACGTGTTCTACCAGGCGGGCATCCTGCTCGGCCCCCTGGCCGGCATGGTGCTGACCGGCGTGGACTTCCGCATCACCTGCCTGGTCTCCGCCGGGATCTTCGCACTGCTGAGCGTCGTGCAGATCCGTGCGCTGCCCGCCAGGAGGGCACAAGACGCCGAGCGGAAGGAAGCTCACACCGACCAGGGTGTGCTCGCACAGTGGCGCGGCATCCTCGCCAACCGGCCGTTCCTGCTCTTCTCCCTCGCCATGATCGGTTCGTACGTCCTGTCCTTCCAGGTCTACCTGGCGCTGCCGCTGGAGGTACGCCGGCTCGGCGGTGACGGGGAGTTCGGCACGGCGGCGGTGGCGATGCTCTTCGCCGTCTCCGGGCTGACCACGATCCTCGGTCAGACGCGAGTGACGGCGTGGTGCAAAGCGCGGTACGAGCCAGGGCAGGCACTGGTGCGCGGACTGGCAGCGATGGGGCTGGCCTTCGTGCCCCTGCTGCTCGCCACCGCCGTTCCGGTACCGGAGTCCGGGATCGGGCTGTGGCTGCTCGCGGCGGTTCCGCCGACGCTCGCGGCGCTGCTGCTGGCGATCGGCACGATGATCGCCTACCCGTTCGAGATGGACACCATCGTCCGCCTCTCCGGTGACCGCCTCGTCGCCACCCACTACGGGCTGTACAACACGATCTGCGGCATCGGTATCACCGTCGGAAACCTCGGCACGGGCGCCGCGCTCGACGCCGCCCGCGCAGCCGGGTTGCCCGCGCTGCCGTGGATCACGCTGTGTGTGCTCGGCCTGGTCTGCGCGGCCGCCCTGTACGGCCTGTACCGCACCGGCCGACTGGCGGCGCCGCCGACCTCCGAGCCGCTCCCGGCGACCGTCTGACCCACCGGCCCTCCGGCCCAGGGGCGGGGCACCACGCGGTGCCCCGCCCTCGACGGGCACGGCAGCCGGCTCGCGGTCAGCGGCCATCGCTCGGTCGTAAGGTGCACGAATTCGGCCGTTCGCCCGAAGCTGTCGTCCACCGCACCGCCAGAACGCCGGTCCGTCCCTGGTTCCGGGGTTCCATGGCCGGTATGACCAGGTTGAGCACCTTGGCGCAGCTGCGTCGCATCTCTCACCGAGGCACCCGTCACGGAAGCCGAAGACGGGCAGGACGTCCTCGCGCGGGCGACCCTACGGCGGGAGACCGCCTGCAGTGGGCGGCGCTGGCCGCGTCATCGCTACCGGGGATCGCGGCTCTTGCCGCCTTGCTGTTCACCTGGGTCTCGGTCGAGCAGTCGGGCGAACAGCTGCGGATCGCCGAGCGTGGGCAGGTCACCGGCCGGTTCAACGCGGCGATCGGCAACCTCTCCTCGTCGGCCGTGGACGTCCGCCTCGGGGGAATCTACGGCTTGGAGCGACTGATGCGGGACTCGCCGCCCGATCAGCCCACCGTCGTGACCCTGCTGACGGCATACGTCCGTGAGCACGCTCACGGCCAGGGGAGCGGCTCAGCCGATGTCCGCCCGGCCACGGACACCCAGGCGGCCATGACGGTCCTGGCCAACCGGGATCCCACACGTGACGGCAGCGGCGACTTCGACCTGCGCAACGTCCGCCTGCGCCACCTGGGCTACATGGGGATGTGGGACCGGGCACGCCAGCGGGTGATCGGTATCAATTTCCCGGAGGCCGATTTCAGCGCCGCGGACCTGAGCAGTGCTGACTTGGAGCACGCCCGTCTGGCCGGGGCGGTCATGGTGGGCACGACTCTGCGGGAAGCAAGTCTGGACGGTGCCGAGTTGGCGGATGCCGTCCTGACCGATGCCGATCTGGCTCGGTCGCACCTCGTGCGTGCCGACCTGAGGCGGATCCAGGCGGAGGGAGCGCACTTCGACGACACGTACCTCACAAGGGCGGTGATGGAGGATGCCCGTCTGCGGCGGGCCAGTCTCGTCCGTGCCAGCCTGCCCGGCGCCATCCTGCGCGGAGCGGACTTGAGGCAGGCCGACCTCCGCGACGCGGACTTCACCGGAGCGGACCTGAGCGGCGCCGATTTCACAGGCGCGAAAAACCTGTCGACCGTGGAGTTCAATGGCGCGGTCCTGAAAAGCACCCGCGGGTTGCCTTCGTGACGACAGCTGGGCCGGTCACGTGTCGCCCGGCTTTCCTGGGCGTGCAGGCGCTGTCCGGCCGGCGTCCGCACCTGGGTCACCTTCACGCGAGGACGGGAGAGCCCCGCCGATGAGTTTCCGGTGGTCGCGCAGTCCCATAGACGACATGAAAGGAGCGCATCATGCGTAAGATCATCGTTTGCACGTTCTTGTCGCTGGACGGCGTCATGCAGGCGCCGGGCGGTCCGGACGAGGACGCCGAGAGCGGCTTCGAGCACGGCGGCTGGCAGAAGCCGGTGTCCGACGACGAGGTCGGCGCGGCCATCGCGGGCTGGTACGAGCCCTCCGACGCGATGCTGCTCGGCCGCAAGACGTACGACATCTTCGCGGCGTACTGGCCGACCGCCGATCCCGCCAACCCGTTCACCGAGCGGATGAACAGCATGCGCAAGTACGTGGCGTCCCGGACCCTGACGTCGCTGGAGTGGGAGAACTCCACGCTGCTGGAGGGCGACGTCGCCGACGCCGTGCGCGAGCTGAAGGCGTCCGACGGCGGTGACATCAACGTCGTCGGCAGCGGCGACCTCGCCCAGACGCTCATGCGGCACGACCTGGTCGACGAGTACCGGCTGACCATCCATCCGGTGATCATCGGCACCGGCAAGCGGCTGTTCGCCGACGGAGCGGTCCCCACCGCACTGGAGCCGGTCAGTGTCTCGACGACGAAGAGCGGCACCGTCGTGGGCGTCTACCGGCCGACCGGCAAGCCCAGCTACGACAGCTACTAGGTCCCGGCTGTGCGCTCAGCGCCGTGCCCGGATGCGGATGGCGGCGAGGTGGAGTGCGGCCTGGTAGGCGGCGAGTCCGGGGCCGGCACCCGGCCGTGTGCCGGCCCGGCCCCGCCGGTGATCATCGCGAGCCGTACACCGGCTCCGGCGGCGCCGCCTCCGCGAGGAGCTTCACCGCCGTCTCCCCGGCCTCGGCCGGGGACCAGCGGGCGCCCTTGTCGACGGTGGGGCCGGGCCGCCATCCCTCCATCACGGTGATGCGACCGCCCTCCGCCTCGAAGACGCGACCCGTCACGCCGGCGGAGGCGGCGGAGCCCAGCCACACGACGAGCGGGGAGACGTTCTCCGGAGCCATGGCGTCGAACCCGTCGGTGGGGGCCGCCATGGTCTCGGCGAAGGTCGCCTCGGTCATCCGGGTGCGGGCCGCCGGGGCGACGGCGTTGACCAGGACGCCGTAACGGCCCATCTCGGCGGCGGCGACCAGCGTCAGTCCGACGATCCCCGCCTTGGCCGCGGAGTAGTTGCCCTGACCGACGCTGCCCAGCAGTCCCGCCCCACTGCTGGTGTTGATGACCCGGGCCTTCGGGGCGCGGCCCGCCTTGGCCTCTGCCCGCCAGTGCGCCGCCGCGTGCTTCAGCGGAAGGAAGTGCCCCTTGAGGTGGACGCGCATGACGGCGTCCCAGTCGTCCTCGTCCAGGTTCACCAGCATGCGGTCGCGCAAGAAGCCGGCGTTGTTGACGAGGGTGTCGAGCCGGCCGTAGGTCTCGACGGCGGTGCGGATCAGCGAGGCCGCACCTTCGGCCGTGGAGACGTCCCCGCCGTGGGCGACTGCCTGCCCGCCGCGCGCCCGGATCTCGTCCACGACGAGCTGGGCGGGTCCGGCCTCGGGTCCGGTGCCGTCGAGGCCCACACCGAGGTCGTTGACGACGACCTTCGCGCCCTCGGCGGCGAGAGCGAGGGCGTGCGCCCGCCCGAGTCCGCGCCCCGCCCCGGTGACGATCGCGACACGTTCGCTGCACAGTCCGGACATTCTGTGTCCTCTCGTTGGCGGTCTGGGGAGTTCAGTGGGTCAGTTGCCGGCGATGGCGGCGTCGAGGAAGGCCGGGCGTTCGCCACCGCCGTGGACGAGCAGGCTCGCGCCGCTGATGTACGAGGCGCGTTCGGAGGCGAGGAAGACACAGGCATCGCCCACTTCAGCGGGGTCGGCCAGCCGGCCCAGCGGCACGGTGCGGCCGACGGTCTCGATGCCGCTCTCGTCGCCGTAGTGCAGATGCGACAGCTCGGTGCGGACCATGCCGAGGACCAGGGTGTTGACCCTGACTCTCGGGGCCCACTCCACGGCCATGCTGCGGGCCAGCTGCTCCAGCCCCGCCTTGGCCGCGCCGTAGGCCGCCGAGCCCGGGGACGGACGGCTGCCGCTGACACTGCCGATCATGATGATCGAGCCGCCGCCGGGCCGGGAGCGCATCTGCTCGTGGGCGGCGAGGGAGGCGGTCAGGGGGGCCAGCAGGTTCAACTCGACGACCCGGGAGTGCCGTTCGGCTCCGCCCTCCTCGAGCATCCGGTACGGGGTGCCCCCCGCGTTGTTGACGAGGACGTCCAGCCTGCCGTACTCATCGCTCACCCGCGTGAAGAAGGCGCCGACGGCGTCCGCGTCGCGCAGGTCGATGGGGAGGAACCGGGCGGTGCGGCCGGCCGCTTCGACAGGCTGGTCCGCGGGGCGCCGGGCGCAGGTCACCACCTCGGCCCCGGCCTCCAGCAGAGCCCGGGTGATGCCCGCGCCCACCCCCCTCGTTCCGCCGGTGACCACCGCCACCCGTCCGCTCAGATCGGTGATCGTTGCCATGGGTCCTCCCGTGACGCGTGCTTCGCTGCTACCTTCGTACCTAACAAACGTTTGGTGGAAAGGTAGCTGATCCGCTCATGGGTGTCTCCACCACAAGCCCCGAAGAGGGCATCACCGTCATCACCGTGGACTTCCCACCGGTCAACGCCCTCCCCGTCCAGGGCTGGTACGACCTGGCCGCCGCGGTGCGCGCGGCCGGCGCCGATCCCGGTGTGCGCTGTGTCGTCCTCACCGCGACCGGGCGCGGGTTCAACGCCGGCGCCGACATCAAGGAGATGCAGCGCACCGCGGGGTACACGGCGCTCGTCGGCACCAACCGCGGCTGCTACGAGGCGTTCGCCGCGGTCTACGAGTGCGAGGTCCCGGTGATCGCCGCGGTGCAGGGCTTCTGCGTGGGCGGCGGCATCGGTCTGGTGGGCAATGCCGACTCGATCGTGGCCAGCGACGACGCGACCTTCGGGCTGCCCGAGCTGGACCGGGGTGCGCTCGGCGCCGCCACCCATCTGGCCCGGCTGGTCCCGCAGCACCTGATGCGGACGCTGTACTACACCTCGCGCACCGTGACGGCCGGGGACCTGCACCGCCACGGCTCAGTGTGGCGGGTCGTCCCGCGCGAGCAACTGCACGCCGCGGCCATGGAACTGGCCAGGGAGATCGCCGCCAAGGACGGGCTGCTCATCCGCTTAGCCAAGGCGTCGATCAACGGCATCGACCCCGTGGACGTCCGCCGCAGCTACCGCTTCGAACAGGGCTTCACCTTCGAAGCCAACCTCAGCGGCATCTCGGACAGGTACCGGGAAGCATTTGTGTCGTCCAAGCCGTCCGAGGGGGAATCGCGGTGAGCGACAAGACGATGACCGCCGACGAGGTCGTCGCGCGTCTGCGCAGCGGCATGACGATCGGGATCGGCGGCTGGGGATCCCGGCGCAAGCCGATGGCACTGGTGCGTGCGCTGCTGCGCTCGGACGTCACCGGTCTCACCGTCGTCAGCTACGGCGGCCCGGACATCGGCCTGCTCGCGGCAGCCGGACGAATCCGCAAGCTCGTCGCAGCCTTCGCCACCCTCGACTCCGTCCCCCTGGAGCCGCACTTCACCGCGGCACGGCAGCGTGCTGCCTTCGACCTGGTCGAGCTGGACGAGGCGATGTTCATGTGGGGCCTGACCGCCGCCGCGCAGCGGCTGCCCTTCCTGCCGGTCCGGGCCGGACTCGGCTCCGACGTGATGAGGGTCAACCCGCACCTGCGCACGGTGGTCTCCCCTTACGACGACGGGGAGGAGCTCGTCGCGGTCCCGGCATTGCGCCTGGACGCCGCGCTGGTCCACCTCAACCGGGCGGACGCACAGGGCAACGCCCAATACCTCGGGCCCGATCCGTACTTCGACGACCTCTTCTGCCAGGCCGCCGACGCCGCGTACGTCTCCTGCGAGCAACTCGTCGACACCGCCGACCTGCTCAAGGACGCGGCCCCCCAGTCCCTCCTGGTCAAGCGCGCGTTCGTGACCGGGGTCGTCCAGACGCCCCACGGCGCGCACTTCACCTCCTGCGCCCCCGACTACGACCGCGACGAGCCCTTCCAACGCGCCTATGCCCAGGCCGCCCGCGACCCGGAAGCCTGGCAGGCCTTCACCGATCGCTATCTGTCCGCAGGCGAAGAGACGTACCAAGCCGCTGTCGCGGCATTCCACGAGGAGCGGGCGTGAGCAGTCCCACGACGAACGAGACGACGCGCGCCGAGTACTGCGTCGTGGCCTGCGCGGAGGCCTGGCGCCACGCCGGGGAGGTCCTGGCCGGCCCCATGGGCACCGTCCCCACGATCGGCGCCCGGCTGGCGAAGCTGACGTTCGCGCCCGACCTGCTGCTCACCGACGGTGAGGCACTGCTGATCGGCGACGTCCCGGCGCTCGGCGCCCGCGCCCAGGTGGTGGAGGGCTGGCTGCCCTACCGCCAGCACCTGGCCCTCGTGGCCACGGGGCGGCGGCACGTGATGATGGGCGCCGGCCAGATCGACCGCCACGGAAACCAGAACATCTCCTGCATCGGCGACTGGGCCCGCCCCGCCCGGCAACTCCTGGGCGTACGAGGCGCCCCGATCAACACACTCAACAACCCGACGAGTTACTGGGTGCCCAAACACTCGACGCGCGTCTTCGTCGAGCAGGTCGACATGGTGTGCGGAGTCGGCTACGACCGTGCCGCCGAGGCTGGCCCGTCGGCCACCCGCTTCCACGACGTCCCGGAGGTGGTCAGCAACCTGGGCGTCTTCGACTTCGCCACGCCGGACCACTCGATGCGGCTGCGCTCGCTGCATCCGGGGGTCACGGTCGAGCAGGTTCTCGAGGCCACCGGTTTCGCGCTCACCGTCCCGGACGAGGTGTCGTACACCCGTGAGCCCACCACCGAGGAGCTGCGCCTGATCCGCGAGGTCATCGACCCGAAGGGCGCCCGCGACCGTGAGGTGCCCGCATGAGCGGCATCGCGATCGCCACGGCCCTCACCGAACTCGTCGGAGTGCGCACGCCCATCGTCCAGACCGGCATGGGGTGGGTGGCCGGGCCCCGCCTGGTCTCCGCCGCCGCCGACGCCGGAGCGCTGGGCATCCTCGCGTCCGCCACCATGACCCCGGAGCAGCTCCGCTCGGCGGTGCGCGAGGTCAAGTCCCGTACGGACGCGCCCTTCGGGGTCAACCTGCGGGCCGACGCCGCGGACGCGGGGGAGCGGGTGCGGCTCATCATCGACGAGGGCGTGAAGGTCGCCTCGTTCGCCCTCGCGCCGCGACCGGAACTCATCGCCCGTCTGAAGGACGCCGGAGTGGTCGTCATCCCCTCCGTGGGCGCCCGGCGGCACGCCGAGAAGGTCGCGGCCTGGGGCGCGGACGCCGTGCTGGTGCAGGGTGGTGAAGGCGGCGGCCACACCGGCAGCGTCGCCACCACCGTGCTGCTCCCGCAGGTTGTGGACGCCGTCGACATCCCGGTGATCGCCGCCGGCGGCTTCCGGGACGGACGCGGCCTGGTGGCGGCACTGGCCTATGGCGCCGCCGGCATCGCCATGGGTACGCGCTTCCTGCTCACCTCCGACAGCACCGTCCCCGACGCCGTCAAGGCCCGCTACCTCGCGGCGGCCGTCCAGGACGTCACCGTCACCACCAAGGTCGACGGCCTGCCCCACCGGATGCTGCGCACCGACCTCGTGGACGCGCTGGAGCGCTCGGGCCGCGCGGCCTCCCTGCTGCGCGCTCTCCGGCACGCCTCCGCCTTCAGGCGGGAGTCGGGCATGAGCTGGGCCGCCTTGGTGCGCGACGGTCTGGCGATGCGGCACGGCAAGGAACTGACCTGGAGCCAGGTGCTGCTGGCGGCCAGCACACCGATGCTCCTCAAGGCCGCGATGGTCGACGGCCGCACCGACCTCGGCGTGATGGCCTGCGGGCAGGTCGGGGGACTGATCGACGACCTGCCGTCCTGCGCCGAACTCGTCGACCGGATCATGGCGGAGGCACACGCCACGCTGGACAGGCTGCCGACCCTCGTCTGACGTACGGACCTGCGCCGCCAGGTGCCGACGTGGACGAGGACGATGTGGGACGCGTCAGGCCGCCGCCCCCGCGTGGCGTGAGAGCAACGACCGTACGGGCGAGTGCAGTTCGCGCTGTTCCTCCGTCCACCTCATCGCACCGCTCCGTCCGCGAGGACCCGCGCGCGGCAGGTGGCCGGGGTGCCCCATGCGGTGCGCAAGGGGCGGGCCTTGCGGATCCACAGGGACACGTCCAGTTCTTCGGTGTAGCCGACAGCGCCGTGGAGTTGCAGGGCCGTCCGCGCCGCCGTGTACGCCGCTTCGCAGGACGACACCTTCGCCGCGGCGACCTCCCGGCCTGCCGTCGGATCGTCCGCCGCCAGGGCCAGGGCGGCGGCGTGGACCAGCGGCTGGGCGAACTCCAGCGCGATGAGGGTGTCGGCCAGGCGGTGTTTCACCGCCTGGAACGAGCCGACGGGCACCCCGAACTGGGTGCGCTGCCGGACGTAGTCCACCGTGCGTTCCAGCAGCGAGCGTCCCAGCCCGAGGGCCTGGGCGGCGGTGGCCAGCGCGGCGACATCGGCGGCGTGCGCGGCGGCCTCCACCACCGAGGGGCCCTGCTCCAGGACCACTCCGCCGAGCGGGCGGGCCAGTCGCCGCGCCGGGTCGGCCGACGGCTGGACCGGGCCGTGCGATTCCGCGAGGCGTACGGTGTCGCCGTCCACGACGAACACCGCGTCGGCGGCGTCGGGGTCCAGGGCGTACGGGCTGCCGCCGGGAGCGAGGACGCACAGGGACGCCACGGCCTTGCCGGACGCCAGCTGCGGCAGCCAGGTTCGGGCCGTGCCGCCCTCGAGCCGGCTCAGAAGCGCACCCGCGGCGGCCGTCTCGGCCAGCGGACCGGGCACGGCATGGCGGCCCAGCTCGCCGAAGGCGACGGCCAGTTCGAGGGGCAGCGGCCCGAGACCCTCGTGTTCCTCGGGAACGGCGAGGGCGAAGACGCCGGCCTCCGCGAGCCGGCCCCACAGGGCGCGTCCGGGGCCGTGGTCGCCGGTCGCCCAGGACCGTATGACGCCGGGTGTGCCGGCGGATGCCAGCATGCCATCCAGGGCGCGGGCGAACTCCCGCTGTTCGTCGTCGAGGAGGAACCGCATCACCGGCGCCCCTTAGGCAGGCCGAGCAGCCGCTCGGCGATGATGTCGCGCTGGATCTCGTTGGTGCCGGCGTAGATCGGTCCGGCCAGGGAGAAGGTGTGCCCCTCCGCCCAGCTTCCGTGTGCCGGTGCCTCGGCGGCCTCGTCGGACAGCTCGCCGTAGGCGCCGAGCAGATCGAGAGCCGTCTCGTGCAGGGCGATGTCCAGCTCGGACCAGAAGACCTTGTTGAGGCTGGACTCGGCGCCGATCGACCCACCGGCTGCGATGCGTGAGGCGTGGGCGTAGGTGAACAACTGGTAGGCGCGCGCACCGATCACCGCGTCGGCGACCCGATCCCGCAGCGCGGTGTCACCGGAGCCGGAGCCGGAGCCGGGGTCGGGGTCGGGGTCGGAGCCGGAGGTGAGGCCCGCTGTGGGATCGGGGCCCGCGGTGGAGTGCCACAGAGCGGTCAGCCGGCCGGCCGCGGCGGTGAAGCGGCCGGGGCTGCGCAGGGTCAGCCCGCGCTCGTTGCCGGTGGTGCTCATCGCGACCCGCCAGCCCTGCCCCGGCTCCCCGATGACGTCCGCGTCCGGTACGAACACGTCGTCGAGGAAGAGCTCGGCGAACGCGGGTTTGCCGTCCAGCCGCCCGATGGGCCGTACGGTGACCCCTTCCGCGTCCAGCGGGAACATCAGGTACGTCAGGCCCCGGTGCGGCCGGTCCGGGTCCGGGTCGCTGCGGAACAGGCCGAACGCGCGGTCGGCGAAGGCCGCCCGGGACGACCAGGTCTTCTGGCCGCTGATGCGCCAGCCGCCCTCCGTCCGCACGGCGGTGGACCGCAGCGAGGCCAGGTCGGACCCCGCCTCCGGCTCGGACCAGGCCTGCGCCCAGATCACCTCACCGCTCGCCATGGGCGGCAGGACGCGCGCCCGCTGCTCGGCGGTGCCGTGCTCGAAGAGCGTGGGAGCGAGGAGGTTGATGCCGTTCTGGGAGACCCGGCCTGGCGCGCCGGCCCCGTAGTACTCCTCCTCGAAGATCAGCCACTTCAGCAGGGAGGCCCCACGGCCGCCGAACTCCTCGGGCCAGGAGACCGCCGACCAGCGGTCGGCGAACAGCGTCCGCTCCCATTCCCGATGGGCGGCGAATCCCCCGGCGGTCTCCAGCGACGGGAGCGGGACGGCCGGCACATGGGAGTCGAGCCAGTCCCGGGCCTCGTACCGGAAGTCCTCCTCGGCGGGGGTGAAGTCGAGGTCCATCAGCGGCGTGCCTCTTTCATCGCGCGCACGTCCATCCCGCCGAGCGAGTCGGCGGCGGTCTCCGCGTTGTGGGCGTGGGCGAGATGGTGCAGACCGAAGACCGAGTCCAGCCCCTGGTGCAGGCCCTGGAGGTCCTCGGCCTGGTTGACGGCCCGCTTCGTCAGCGCCAGCCCCATCCGGGGCATCGCAGCGATCCGGTCCGCCAACTCCAGGGTGTGCGAGGTGAGTTCCTCGCGGGGCACGACCCGGTTGATCATGCCGACCTCGTAGGCGCGCCGCGCGGCCATCCGGTCGCCGGTGTAGAGGAACTCCTTGGCGATCCGCGGTGGCATCACCCACGGGTGGGCGAAGTACTCGACCCCCGGGATGCCCATGCGCACCACCGGGTCGGCGAAGAAGGCGTCCTCGGAGGCGACGATCAGATCGCAGACCCAGGCGAGCATCAGCCCGCCGGCCACGCACGCGCCCTGCACCGAGGCGATGACCGGCTTGGGCAGTTCGCGCCAGCGCCGGCACATGCCCAGGTACACCTCGGACTCGCGGGCGAAGCGGCTCTCGGCCCCCGACTTCTGCGAGTGGTCCCACCACAGCCCGGCCCTGCGGTCGAACGGCAGGTGCGCGTCCCGCTCCGGGGTGCCGATGTCGTGGCCCGCGGAGAAGTGCTTCCCCGCTCCGGCGAGTACCACGACCTTCACCTCGTCGTCGTCCGCCGCGCGGTAGAAGGCCCGGTCCAGGGCGTAGGTCATCGCGGAGTTCTGGGCGTTGCGGTACTCGGGCCGGTCCATCGTCACCACGGCGACGGCGCCGCGGCGCTCGTAGCGGACGGGCTCCGAGGGCGCAGTACGGGCAGTGGACATCCGCATCCTCCTTCCCTAACAAGTGTTTGGTAGGCTAACGTACGGGACGTCAGCCGTCGAGAGTCGCCGGGAGCCGCTCATGAGCACCGCCGGGTGGACCTGCGTCGGCCGGCCGAAGGAGTACGGAGGCCGGGGCGCGAGCCTGGAACAGCAGGGCTCATCGCGTTCGGCACGCCCGGGCAGCGCGAACGCTCCCTGCCGCCGATCGTCGCCGTCGAGGAGTCGTGCGCGTCCTCGGCCTGCCCAAGGAGGTACGCCCATGACCTCGGTCCCGCCCCCGTACCTGCCCGGCCATCACCTGCTCACCGGCCGCACGGCCGTCGTCACCGCCGCCGCGGGCGCCGGGATCGGCGGCGCGACCGCCCGGCGGCTGCTCGAGGAGGGCGCCAGGGTCGTGCTCTCCGACGCCCACACCCGCCGCCTGAAGGAGTCCGAGGCGGAACTGGCCACCGGGTTCGGCACGGACCGCGTCACCGCCCTGCCCTGCGACGTCACGGACGAGGACCAGGTCACCGCGTTGTTCGACCACGCCGAGGAACGGCACGGACGTCTGGACATCGTCGTCAACAACGCGGGCCTCGGCGGCACCGCCGACCTCGTCGACATGACCGACGAGCAGTGGGACAAGGTCCTCGACGTCACCCTCAACGGCACCTTCCGCTGCACCCGCGCCGCCCTGCGCCGCATGAAGACCGCGGGCGCCGGCGGTGTCGTCGTGAACAACGCCTCGGTGATCGGCTGGCGCGCCCAGCGCGGCCAGGCCCACTACGCCGCGGCGAAGGCCGGCGTCATGGCCCTCACCCGGTGCGCCGCGGTGGAGGCAGCCGCGTACGGCGTGCGGGTGAACGCCGTCTCCCCGAGCCTGGCCATGCACCCGCACCTCGCCAAGGTCACCACCCCCGAACTGCTCGAGGAGCTGACCGGCCGGGAGGCCTTCGGACGCTACGCCGAACCATGGGAGGTGGCCAACGTGATCGTGTTCCTGGCCAGCGGCTACTCGTCGTACCTGACCGGCGAGGTGCTGTCGGTCAGCAGCCAGCACCCGTGAGGCGAGAATGGCCCGGTGCCGAACAGCAAGAGCAGCAGCGACCGTAAGAAGACCACGATGAGCCCGCCCGAGCGGCGCGAGGAACTCCTGGCCATCGCGGCCCAGGTGTTCGCCGCGCAGGGCTACAACGCCACCACCGTCCGCAAGATCGCGGACGCGGCGGGAATGCTGGCGGGCAGCCTGTACTACCACTTCGACTCCAAGGAGTCGATGCTCGACGAGATCCTCTCCGGCTTCCTGGACGAGCTCTGGGCGCGGTACGACGCCGTGCTCTCCGCCGGTCTCGGCCCCAGGGAGACGCTGGAGGCCCTCGTCACCGAGTCCTTCCGGGAGATCGACCGCCACCTCGACGCGGTCGCCATCTACCAGAAGGAAGCCAAACACCTCGGAGCCCAGCCGCACTTCGCCTATCTCGTCGAGTCGCAGCAGAAGTTCGAGAAGGCGTGGCTGGGCACGCTGGAGCGCGGAGTCTCCGCCAAGGTCTTCCGCGCCGACCTGGACGTACGGCTCACCTACCGCTTCGTGCGCGACACCGTCTGGGTCGCCGCGTCCTGGTACCGGCCGGGCGGCCGGCACAGCCCCGAGGAGATCGCCCGCCAGTACCTGTCGATGGTGCTGGAGGGCATCGCCCTGCGCGGCTCGTAGACGGACCCGCAGATCGCAGCCACCAAGGAGGAGACGCCATGGCCGAGGCCTACATCGTCGAAGCGGTGCGCACACCGGTCGGCCGACGGGGCGGCGGGCTGTCCGCCGTCCACCCGGCCGACCTCGGCGCCCACGTGCTGACCGCGCTGATGGAACGCTCCGGCGTCGACCCGGCCGCCGTCGAGGACGTCGTCCTCGGCTGCCTCGACACCGTCGGCCCGCAGGCCGGTGACATTGCCCGCACCTGCTGGCTGGCCGCCGGACTGCCCGATGAGGTGCCCGGTGTGACGGTCGACCGCCAGTGCGGCTCCTCGCAGCAGGCCCTGCACTTCGCCGCCCAGGGCGTGCTCTCCGGAACCCAGGACCTGGTCGTCGCCGGCGGTGTGCAGAACATGTCGCAGATCCCCATCGCCTTCGCCACCCGGCAGGCCGCCGAACCGCTGGGCCTGACCGAGGGCCCGTTCGCAGGCAGCGCGGGCTGGCGGGCCCGCTACGGGGAGCGGCCCGTCAATCAGTTCCTCGGCGCCGAGGAGATCGCCCGCACATGGGACATCACCCGGGAGGCCATGGAGGAGTTCGCGCTGCGCTCCCACCAGCGGGCCGTCCGGGCCATCGACGAGGGCCGCTTCGACCGGGAGACCGTCGCCTACGGCGACGTGACCCACGACGAGGGCCCGCGCCGCGACACCAGCCGGGAGAAGATGGCGGGACTGCAGCCTCTGGTGGAGGGCGGCCGGCTGACGGCCGCGCTCTCCTCCCAGATCTCCGACGGCGCCTCGGCCATGCTCCTCGCGTCGGAGCGGGCCGTGCGGGAGCACGGCCTGACCCCCAGGGCCCGGGTCCACCACCTCTCGGTGCGCGGCGAGGACCCGATCCGCATGCTGTCCGCGCCGATCCCCGCCACCGCGTACGCCCTGAAGAAGTCCGGGATGAAACTCGACGACATCGACCTGGTCGAGATCAACGAGGCCTTCGCGTCGGTGGTGCTCGCCTGGATGAAGGAGACCGGCGCCGACCCGGAGAAGGTCAACGCCAACGGCGGCGCGATCGCCCTCGGTCACCCGCTCGGCGCCACCGGAACCCGGCTGATGACCACGCTCCTGCACGAACTGGAACGCACCGGCGGCCGCTACGGACTGCAGACGATGTGCGAGGGCGGCGGTCAGGCCAATGTGACCATCGTCGAACGCCTCTGACACGACGCCGTCCCGCCGCAAACCGGGTTCCGGGACTGGATTGGGCGATCGCAGGAGGAGTCGGAAACACGAGGAAGGGCCCGCTAGGGCCCGCTGACCATCACTGTTGGTTAGGGTGGCAGTCGTGCACCGCCCGTGCGGCCAAGCGGGACCAAGTCAGAGTCGGTGGGGGCTCGTTGAGGGAGGGGCGGGCGCAGGCAGCGGGCAGTTCTCGGGGGCGCTGCATCGCGGCAGCGGGTGACATGACGTCAGCCATGACGAAGGGGGAGGTGCAGCGTTATCCGCCGGACGATCTTCGACGGTGTGAGGGCTTCCGCCGGGGTTGTGGCGGCAGCCGGACACCGGGGGCATCGGCAGGCCGAGCCGCCACCGGAAGCGGTGGGCGCGTGACCGGCCGGCCGGCGCGTGCGGTGCTGCCTCCGTCGCTGGGCGGGTGGCTCGGGCTGGTCGCGGTGCTCGCCGGGCTGGTGGTCGTCGTGCTCGGGCTCCTGTACGCGGGACACAGCGAGCCCGGCAGGGTGGACAGGTGGGTCGTCCAGCCGACGGCGGACAGTGTGGGGCCGCCGTGGCGCAACGTCGCTCTGGCCACGGACTTCCTGGGGGAGCCCGTGGGAGCGGCGATGCTGGTCCTGGCCTCCGTGACGGGCTGCCTGCTGCTTCGGCGTCCTCGCGCGGCCGTGCTCGTCGTGGTCGCCGTCGGCCTGGCCGTGGGGACGACGACACTGATCAAGCCCCTGGTGGGACGCACCATCCACGGCGACGACAACCTGTCCTACCCGAGCGGGCACACCGCTTTCCTCACCGCGCTCGCCCTCGTGATGGCGCTGCTCGCGGCCGGGCGCCTCGGCCTCGGCCGGACGGCCGGCACCTCACTCGTGCTCGCCGCGGCGCTGGCCGCCGGCGCCGCCATGGGCTGGGCCCAGGTGGCCCTGGGCGCGCACTACCCGACCGACGTCCTCGGCGGCTGGTGCACCGCGCTGGCGGTGACACCGGCGACCGCGTGGCTGGTCGACCGGACGGCTGACGGGACGGCCGGCGGGACGGCCGGCCGTCCGGCTGACGCTCCGGCCGACGCCGGCCGGCCGGAGCGGCGTTGACGGCACGTCACACCGAGCGGCGGAACACGGGCTTCACCGGCCGTCCGCCCAGCCAGGGGGTGGGGTCGGCGGCGTCCAGTGCCTTCCGGTACACCGCACACGCCTGGGCCACCACATCGACCGTGTGATCGATGTCGGCGTCGCTGAGCGCGCTGCTCACCACGAAGGACGGTGCCAGCACCCCGCCCGCGAGGAGCCGGCGCAGGAACAGGGTGCGGTACTGCTGCGACGGCCGGAGGTTCTCGTCGAGGGTGGCGAAGACCAGGTTGCTGGCCCGGCCCCGGACGACGACGTGGTCGCCGACGCCCATGGCCGCCGCGGCGTCCCGGACACCGGTGGCCAACCGCTCGCCGAGGGCGTGCAGCCGCGCGGTGACGCCCTCCTCGGCATAGGTGGTCTGCACGGCCATCGCGGCCGCCAGGGAGTGTGTCTCCGCACCGTGCGTGGTGGACAGCAGGAACACCCGGTCGCCGGAGTGACGCAGCCCGCCCAGCTCCATCAGCTCGCGGCGCCCGGCCAGCGCCGAGACGGCGCATCCGTTGCCCAACGCCTTGCCGAACGTGGAAAGGTCGGGGACGACGCCGTACAGGCCCTGGGCGCCCGCCTCGGACCAGCGGAAGCCGGTGATCATCTCGTCGAAGATCAGGACGCAGCCGTGCCGGTCGGCCAGCTCGCGCAGGCCGGCGAGATAGCCGGGCGGCGGCTCGGTGTGGGTGGCGGGTTCCAGGATCAGGCAGGCGACCTCGCCCTCGTACCGGGTGAGCAGCTCGTCCGTGGCGGCCAGGTCCGCGTAGGGGAACGCCACGGTGAGCTCGTTGGTCTCCGACGGAATACCGGCGGACATCGGCGTGGTGCCGATGAACCAGTCGTCGACGGAGAAGAACGGATGGTCGGCGCAGATGGCGACCCGCGGGCGCCCGGTGGCGGCGCGGGCGAGGCGCACCGCGGCGGTGGTGGCGTCGGAGCCGTTCTTCGCGAACTTCACCATCTCGGCGGTCGGCACCGTGGCCAGGAAGCGTTCCGCGGCCTCGACCTCCACGACGGACGGCCGGACGAAGTTGCTGCCGCGGTCGAGTTCCCGCCGCACCGCCTCGGTCACGCGCGGGTGGGCGTGGCCGAGGCTGACCGACCGCAGGCCGGAGCCGTACTCGACGTAGCGGTTGCCGTCGACGTCCCACACGTGGGCACCGTGGCCGTGGCTGATGACCGGGGCCAGGTGCTCGGGGTACTGGTCGTCGCCCTTGGCGTAGGTGTGCGCGCCCCCGGGGACCAGGGCGTGCAGCCGCTCGTTCGCCGCCCGCGACCGGGGGAGGGGGAACTCTTCGGTGTCCACGCTCACTTCACCTTTCCATGTGCTTCAGGGCCTCGGCGAGGCTCGGCGCCTCCCGGTCCCGCTGGGACATCGATGCGACCGGCAGCGGCCAGTCGATGGCGAGCTCGGGGTCGTCGAAGGCGATCGTCACGTCCTCGGCGGGATCGTGGGGCCGGTCGATCCGGTACGAGGTGTCGGCGGTCTCGGTCAGCGCCTGGAAGCCGTGCGCGCACCCCGCCGGGATGTACAGGCTCGTCTGTGTCTCGCCGGACAGCTCGAAGGAGGCCACGTTCCGGTACGTCGGCGAGTCCGGCCGCAGGTCCACGACGACGTCGAAGATCTGCCCGTACGAGCATCGCACCAGTTTGGCCTCGCCCAGGCCGGAACGAAGGTGCAGGCCGCGCAGCACGCCCCGCACCGAGCGGGACACGCTGTCCTGGACGAAGGCGTCCGGGTCGAGGCCCACCGAGCGGACCACGTCGGTGTCGAACGTACGGCAGAAGAAACCGCGCTCGTCGGCGTACGGCGTCGGCTCGAAGAGATACGCGCCGGCGATGGCCGGGACTTGGGTCGCCTTCATGGAGTCTCCTGCCGGGTGCGGGCGTGCGGGTCGTCGTTCGCCGGGAACAGGGCGGCCGTCAACGCGGCGAACTGATCCCGGAGTTGCCGAGCGGTGAGCCGGTTCCGCTCGGCGAGGGTCTGCCGCAGCTCAGCCGATCGCTTCTCCAGCGTGCGGAACTGCTCCAGCAGCCGGTCGGCGTCGACCTCGCGGGCCGGGTGGCAGTACGCGTCCAGCCCCATCCGGGCCATGAGCGCGTCGCTCTTGGCCGCATAGCTGAGCGCGAGCGTCGGAGTGCCGGCCTTCAGCGCGCAGACCAGGTTGTGGTACCGGGTCGCCACCACGGTGTCCGCCGCCACCGTCTCCTTCATCAGATCGGCCAGCGAGGCCGCCTCCGCGGCGGTGACCAGCGGCGAGTCCACCGCTTCGAGGATCGCGGCGACCACACGGGCGTCGCACTCGTCGCCGGTGAGCAGCCGCACCGGTCTGCCGTCCTCGACCAGCGCGCGGACGAAGCGGGTCGTCCCGTCCAGGTAGCGGCGGTGGATCTCCTCCGCACGGGCGCGGTCGTCGTTGCCGCCGTGGAAGTCCATGACGCCGACGCAGACCAGGCCGGGCGGCCCGGAGGGCGTGCCGGCCGGTGGTGCCGGCAGAGCGAACGCGAGGTCCGGGTAGACCTCGTCGCGCGCGGTGTCCACGCCCATCTCCCGCAGCGCGTCGCGCGACAGGGCGTCCCGGTACGACCGGTAGGCGGCCAGCCGCGCCGACCAGCGCACCAAGGCCCGGGTCGGCCGGTCGCCGATCGCGGCGGCGCCGACGCCGACCAGCGCGACCCGGGTGCCGAACAGCCGGCCGCTCGCGCAGAGCAGGAACAGCGCGTACGGAAATCCCCACGGCCGCAGCGGCAGCGTGGCCTCCAGGACGCCCATGCCCGGCACGATCACCACGTCGTGCCGGCGCACCCAGGCGGCGGTGCGGAAGACGTCGACGAGTTTGCCCAGGCCCTTCGACGCGATCGCGCCCGCACGCGAAGCCGTCCGGTACTCCCCGCGGTACCAGTGCAGCCGCGTCGCGGGGATCCGGTACCGGGCTGCGACGACCTCGGGTCCGCCGCACAGCGCGTCCACGACCGCCTCCGGGTGCTCGGCGCGGAGGTACCCGAGCACGGCCTCCAGCGACCCGTCGTTGCCGAGGTTTCCGGAGCCGAGCAGGCCGAACACCCCGACGCGTACGGGAGTGCTCACGTCAGCCGCCCCTCGCGTCCCGCGACGAGGTCGTCGACGGAGACGGTGAGCTGGGCCTGGTCGGCCGGAGCACGGTCCTCGACCCGCTCGCCGGCGCCCGGCCGGGCCCGGCTGGTCATCCACGCGGCCAGGTGGCGGTAGCAGGCGCGCCGGTCGGCCGCGGACAGCGGCGCCCGCTGGATCGCCGAGGCGAAGCCCCAGACGTACTCGGCGAGCAGCCTGGGCGTCGGGTGCAGCGGGCCCGCCCGGCGCGGGTCCAGGTTGACACACCGGGAGCGCTTGGAAGGGTTCGCCCGCTCGGCGCGGGTGGGGTGGTCGCGGCGGAAGTACAAGAGCTCCGGCACCTGGTGGAAGGGCCCGTGCAGGACGATCTCGGCGACGAACGTCCGGTCCGCGTGGTGGTAGCTGTCGTGCGGCTTCACCCGGCGCAGCATGTCGGCACGCATCACCCCGTAGAAGTCGTCGCCACCGGGCTCGAACAGGAAACTGCGGAAGCGCTCCGGCGCGTGCGGCGAGGCGGTGGCGAGTCCGTACTCGTACGGGACCTTCACCTGCCCCTCGCCGTCGATGACCGCCTGGCCGGAGTGCGCGAGGACCACGTCCGGCCGCTCGTCCAGCGCCTCCACGCAGCGCCGCAGCAGGTCCCGTGCGTACAGGTCGTCGTGCGAGGCCCACTTGAACAGCTCGCCGCGGCACTCGGTGAACACGTAGTTGTGGTTCGGCGCGGCTCCGATGTTCCGGCGCAGCCGGACGTACCGGATGCGTGAGTCCCGTGCGGCGTACTTGCGGCAGATGTCCTCGGTGCCGTCGGTCGAGGCGTTGTCGGAGATGACCAGCTCGAAGTCCTCGTAGGTCTGGCCGAGCAGGGCGTCGAGCGATTCGGCCAGGTACTCCTCGCCGTTGTACACGGGCAGGCCGATGCTCAGCCGGGGATGGGAGGTCATGACGTCCTCACTTCAGGGATGGGTTCTTTCCGGCGCTCGCGCAGGGCGGAGCTCAACTGGAGCCACCACACGGCCGAGCCGGTGAGGGTCGCGGCGGCGACGCCCCAGGCCGAGCCGACCGTGCCGGCCAGGGCCGCGCCGCCGAGCCCGCCGGCGACGTAGCAGGCGGAGGCGACCAGCTGGCAGCGCAGGCTGCGCCGGGCCGCGGCGAGTGCGCGCAGCCCGGCCGCCGCGCCGGTGCCGAGGCCGGCGCCCGCGACGCCCAGGGTGACCGGCACGATGAGCTGCGAGGCGGAGTGCCAGACGTCGCCGAGCACGAGCTCGCCGAGCCGGTCCGGCATCAGCAGCAGCGCCCCGCCCCAGAGCAGCGCGGCGACGGCCTGCCCGCCGCCCAGCAGGAGGCAGAACGTGTGGAGGCGGTGCGGGGCCTGCCGCAGCACCCGCGCCGCCTCCGCGACGGTGACCAGCGAGAGGCCCATCAGCACGGCGAGGAACGGCCCGAGCAGGAGCTCGGTGCCCCGGACCGCACCCACCGCGCCGACCCCCGCGATCGCGCCGAGACCGTACGCCCGCACCTGGCTCGCGCCGCTGAGGCTGACGTTCTCGACCAGGTACCGGTGGCCGAGGTCGCGTTGCTCGCGCAGCCACGCGCGTGCCCGGGTCGTCCTGGGCAGGATGCCGGACTGGAGGCAGCCGTACCCCGCGGCCGCCGCGGCGGACACACCCCAGGCGAGCACGAAGGCGGCCACGCTGCCCGCGCGGGCCGCCACCACCATGGCCGGGACGAGCGCGACGCCCCACACGATGTCGTTGACGAACGCCTTCCGTCCGTCGCCTGCGGCGAAGAACGCGAACCGCCAGGCGTCCTGGAGCAGCAGCCCCGGCAGCATGACGCCGAGGCAGGCGAACGCGGCCCCCACGCGCCCGCCGAGCGCGAGGCCGACCACCAGGCACACCGCGCCGATGGCGGCACCGACGCCGAGCGCGGTACCCGACGACCGGGCCACCGCCCCGCGCCAGGACGCGTCCGACACGCCGCTGAAGCGCACCACGAGCGGATCGGTGGCAAGCCCGCGGGAGATGTTGAGCACCACGCCGTACGTCACCCAGGCGATGCTGAACACGCCGAACGCGGTCACGCCGAGCGAGCGCGCCACGTAGATCCCCACCGCGAAGTTGCTGATGCTGGAGGCCGCCTGGTCGGCCAGCCCCCAGGACAGCCGGCCGACGAAGGCCCGCCGGACGGATCCGGCCGGTGCCTTCGTCTTCTCCTCCTCGGTGGTCATCCGCGTCATGCCTTGATCAGACCGGCGCCGTGCAGGGCGCCGGCCGCGGTGGCGACGGCGCTGAACGGCAGCCCGGACCGCTCGGCGACGTCCAGCAGACTGTGCTCGCCGTCGGACAGGTTGAGCACCCAGAGCATGGCCATCTGGGCCTGCTTGGTGTCGCTGCGGCCGCCGAGCGCGTCGTACAGGCCGCGCCGGCCCAGCTGTGGTTCGCCGTACGGGCTGAGGTTGAGGTACCGCCGGTTGCGGTCCAGGACGGCGAACGCCTCGCGGCAGACGGAGAGCGTGTCCGCCATCGCCTCCGGGGAGACGAAGTCCAGGTTGTCCGCGGAGGTGTGGTACTCGGGGTAGCCCGCGTACGGAGTCCTGGTGAGCGAGCCGACGCCGAGATCGAACCCGGGGGAGCAGTACTGCCGCTCGTCGTAGCCGTACGGAGTGAACTCGGTGACCTGGTGCGGGCGTTCGGAGACGGCCAGTACGTGCCGCATCACCCGGTCGATCTCCGCGTCACCGCGCCTGCTCTGCTTGTACGTCAACGAGCCCGGGTCACCGGCGCAGGCCAGCACCAGCCCGTGCTTGACCCGGTCCACCCGCTCCGCGTTGCGGGCCAGCCAGGTGATCGCCCCGATGGTGCCGGGCGCGAAGATGAACCGGTAGGTGTAGTACGGGGTTTCCTTCGCCAGCTCCCGGGCCAGGAACGTGGCCACCGCGACGCCGGCCATGTTGTCGTTGGCCAGCGACGGGTGGCAGACATGGCAGGAGACGATCACCTCGTCGGGGACCTGGCCGGGGACCACGTGCTCGGCGTAGGTGAGGTGGCCGTCGGCGAGGGTGGAGTCGATACGCACCTCGTACTCGCCGTCCGGCAGCGCGTCCAGGGTCTCCTGGGCCAGGCAGAACCCCCAGTCCGGCTTGTAGTAGCTGGTGCGGTACGGCACCCAGGACGGGTGGTCGGGCAGGGTGTGCAGGTGGGCGCGGAGCTCGGCCAGCGGCATGGTCGCCGACACCGGCACGCTGTAACCCAGCACGTGCAGGCTGGACGCGGCGAAGTCGACGACCCGGTTGCCGGCGCTGTCGGCGATGTACGCGTCCCGGATGTTCCACTCCTGGGGCACCGTCCAGTCGAGCGCCTGCGTCCCGGTCGGTACCTCGTGCACCTGCAGCGGGATGTACTCGCCGACGATGTCCAGGGTGGCGCGCACACCGTCGCCGGTGATGCTCCGGCACAGCGGATAGAGCCGCTCCACCAGGGCGTACATCTCGTCGCCGACACCCTTTTTTACATGCGTGGTCACCGGCGCCACCGCAGGGTGGCGTCGACGTCGCCGGCGTCGGACGCCGCCCGCAGCACGGCGAGTCGGGTGAAGCGCTGCTCGAAGTCCTCCTGGACCAGCCCGTGTTTCCGGTAGGCGTCGGCGAGTTCGAGCGCCCCCTGCTTCACCGTCCACTCGCAGTCGAAGCCGGGTATCGCGGCGCGGAACCGGGAGAAGTCCACCCGGTAGGACCGCGGATCGGCACCGGTCTCCCCGGTGATCACCACCTTGGAGTCGGACACCGCCTCGGCGACCTGCTCGGCGATCTCGGCGACCGTGACGTTGTTGACCTCGCTGCCTATGTTGAACGCCCGGTCGTGGACCGCTTCCCGAGGCGCGGTCAGCGCGGCCGTGAAGGCCCGGGCGATGTCGGCGGCGTGCACCAGCGGACGCCAGGGGGTGCCGTCGGAGAGCACCAGCACCTCGCCGGACAGCAGCGCGTGGCCCACCAGGTTGTTCAGCACGATGTCGGCGCGCAGCCGGGGCGAGTAGCCGAAGGCGGTGGCGTTGCGCATGTACACCGGGGTGAAGTCGCCGTCGGCGAGGGCGTGCAGGTCGTCCTCCACCCGCACCTTGGACTCCGCGTAGGGCGTCACCGGGCGCAGCGGGGCGTCCTCGGTCACCAGGTCGTCACCCCCGGCGGCGCCGTAGACCGAGCAGGTCGACGCGTACAGGAAGCGCCCCACTCCGGCGTCGCGGGCCAGCCGGGCGAGGCGGACGGACGCGTGGTGGTTGATGTCGTAGGTGAGCTCCGGCGCCAGCGATCCCAGCGGGTCGTTGGAGAGCGCGGCCAGGTGGATCACGGCATCGACCCCGGCCACGTGCTCGGCCGTGACGTCGCGCAGGTCCACCCGGTGCCCCGTCGGGTCCGCGGGCCGTGGGCCCAGCACGCAGTCGGCGAACAGGCCGGCGTCGAGGCCGACCACCTCGTGCCCGGCGGCCGTGAGCACCGGGGCCATCACGGTGCCCAGGTAGCCCTGGTGTCCGGTCAGCAGTACACGCATGGTTCATCCCCCCAGATTGAGTGTGAGTTTGGTGGCGGCGAACGCCTCGGCGTAGCGCGCGTGGCATTCGATGCCACGGATCCGCGCAAGCCCGAGGAACGCCTCCCGGTCGTACCAGGGCCGGTGCCGCTGCGAGGGGTAGTGCTCCTGCAGCAGCCGCACCTTCCGCTCGGCGATCTCCGGCGACAGCGGCTGGTAGGCGGCCGGACGGCCGAGATCGCCGTCCCACTTGACGATCTCGTAGCCGAGCACGAGGTGGTCGCGGAACGCGGTGGGGATCAGCTGCGCCAGACCGCGGTGGTCCTGGTGCGCGTCATCGGTACGCGGGGCCAGGATCAGATCAGGTTCGGTCTGTTCGCGCAGTTCCTCGACCGCGGCCTTGGCCTCCTCCCAGTGCGCCGGCAACCGGCCGTCCGGCAGCTTGTGCACGGTCAGCCGCAGGTCGGCGCCGGGGCAGAAGGCGGTGAGCGCGGCCCGCTCCTCCTGCTCCCGGTCGCTGCCACCGCCGGAGAGCACCAGCGCGTCGACCCGGATGCCCGGCCGCGCGAGGCACAGCGTCAGCAGCGTGCCGCCCGCGCCGATGGCGATGTCGTCGCAGTGCGCGCCCACCGCGACGATCCGCTCCAGGGGCCCGGCCCCGAGCCCGATCACGCGTTCACCCCGGCGCCGTCCCGTTCCCACACGGCCCAGGGCCGGTCGCCCCGCGCGTAGGCGTCGTCGAGCGCGGCCCGCTCCTTCACGGTGTCGGTCGGCTTCCAGAAGCCGCGGTGCTGATGCGCCACCAGCCGCCCCCGCTTGGCCAGTTGGGCGCATCCATCGGCGACGAGGTCCCCGCCCTCCGGGATGTGGTCGAAGACCTCCTGGCGGAGCACGAAGTAGCCGCCGTTCTCCCACAGCGGCAGTTCGCTGACCGCGGTGATGCCCCCCACCAGGCCGTCCTCGCCCAGGTCCACGCAGTGGAACGAGGACTGCGGCGGCACCACCATCATCGACGCCCCGGCGTCGCGCCGCGCGAAGTTCTCGATCATCTCCGGCAGCGGGGCATCGGTGAGCACGTCGGCGTAGTTGGCGAGGAACATCTCGTCGCCGTCCAGGTGGTGCCGCACCCGGCGCAGCCGCTCCCCGATCGGTGACTCGATGCCGGTCTGCGCGAACGTGATCGTCCAGTCGGCGATGTCGGTGGACAGCAACTCGGTCCGCCCGCCGCGCAGCACGAAGTCGTTCGACGTCGTCTCCTCGTAGGTGAGGAAGAAGTCCTTGATGTGATGAGCCCCGTACCCGAGGCAGAGGATGAACTCGGTGTGCCCGAAGTGCGCGTAGTAGCGCATGACGTGCCAGATCAGCGGTCGCGGCCCGACCATCGCCATCGGCTTGGGCACGTCGTCCGCGGCACCGCTGCGCATCCGCATCCCGTAACCGCCGCAGAACAGAACGACCTTCATGCGTTGACCTCGACAATGCTCAGTTCCGGGATGGGGAAGACCAGCCGGCCGCCCCACTCGTGCACGAAGGACAGCTGCTCGACCAGCTCGGCCCGCAGGTTCCATGGCAGGACGAGGACGTAGTCCGGTCTGTCGGCGGCTATCTGCTCGGGCGGCAGGATCGGGATGCGGGTGCCCGGGGTGAACCTGCCGTGCTTGTAGGGGTTGCGGTCGACCGTGTAAGAGAGCAGGTCGGGGCGGATGCCGCAGTGGTTGAGCAGGGTGTTGCCCTTGCCCGGGGCGCCGTAGCCGACGACCGTCTCGCCGCGCTCGGCCGCCTCGATGAGGAACCGCAGCAGGTCCCGGCGCACCTTGGCCACCCGGGCGGAGAACTCGGTGTACCCGGACAGCTCCTGCAACCCGGCGGCCTTCTCCCGGGCCAGCACATCGGCGACGCGCGCCGTGGGCTCGCCCGCCGCCTCGGCCGGCCGGGCCCACAGCCGGATGGAGCCGCCGTGCGTGGGCAGCAACTCGACGTCCACGAGCGTGAGTCCGCCGCTCGCCAGCGCCCGGGCGGCGGACGCGACCGTGTAGTACTGGAAGTGCTCGTGGTAGATCGTGTCGTACTGGTTCTCCTCGATCAGGGTCAGCAGATGCTGCACCTCGACGGAGACCCAGCCGTCGTCGGCGACCAGGGCGCGCAGCCCCTCGGTGAACCCGACCACGTCGGGGATGTGCGCGTACACGTTGTTGGCCACGACCAGGTCCGCCGGGCCGTGTTCGGCACGGACGGCCGAGCCGGTCTCCGGGCTCAGGAACTCCGTGAGCGTGGGCACACCCGCGTCCCGCGCCGCCGCGCCGACGTTCACCGACGGCTCGATGCCGAGGCAGCGGATCCCGCGGTCCACCACGTGCCTCAGCAGGTACCCGTCGTTGCTCGCCACCTCGACCACGAAGGCGTCGGGGCCGAGAGCAAGGCGCTGTACGGTGTCCGTGACGAAGGTGTGTGCGTGCTCCACCCAGGAGGTCGAGTAGGAGGAGAAGTACGCGTACTCCTTGAACGTCTCCTCCGGAGTGATCAGCGGCGGGATCTGCGCCAGCCAGCAGTCGGTGCAGACCCGCAGGTGCAGCGGGTACGCGGGCTCAGGTTGGTCCAGCTGGTCCGCGGCGAGAAAGCTCTCACAGGGTGGTGTCGCCCCGAGATCGACAACGCTCACCATGGCTTCCGAGCCGCAGAGTCGGCATCGTGTCATTTACTGCCCCCCATTAACTCCGACCGACCCGCGATCGCGGTGCGGTACTCCTCCACGAGGCGCTCCAGCCCGACGGCCGGGCTGAAGCCCTGTTCGTAACGGCGTCGGGCCGCCTGCCCCATCTGCCGGTTGCGGGCCGGCTCTGCCGTGATCCGGCGTATGCGGGACGCGAGCGAGGCGGGCTCGCCCGGCCGGTGCAGCAGCCCGGTCACCCCGTCCTCGACGAGTTCGGCGAAGGCGCCGTGCCCGGCGGCGACGGCCGGGACCCCCGCAGCCATCGCCTCCACGACCACCAGGCCGAACGCCTCCAGCCAGGTCGAGGGAGCCACCACCGCGACCGACCGCGCGACGGCCTGCCGGCACTGGGCCGGGTCCAGCAGGCCGACGTAGCGCACGTCGTCCCGGCCCGCCGCCCAGGCGGTCACCTCCGGCTCCAGGGGCCCCGCGCCGGCGACCACGAGCGGCACGCCCACACCGCCGCCGGCGGCGATCTCGTCCCAGGCGGCCATGAGCAGCCGTACGCCCTTGGCCTCCGCGAGCCGGCCCAGATAGAGCAGATGCTCGCCGGCGCCCGCTCGGACCGTGCCGGGTTCAGGCACGAAGTTGTGCTTCACCACCAGCCGCTCTGCGGGTAGGCCGGCCCGCACCAGGACGTCGCGCTGCGCCGCGGAGATGCAGAAGAACCGCTCCACGCCGGACCACCACCGCCGCCGGTTGACCGAGAGGCTGACCGCCAGCGGTACCGTCGCCGCCCGGGAGTTCCGGTAGCAGCCGTGCCGGACGGCGGGCAGCGGCGCGGACCCGACGCACTCGGTGCACGGCCGGCCGTCCCGCTGCAGCGTGCCCGGCGGGCAGACCTGGGTGTAGTTGTGCAGCGTGGCGACGGCGGGCACACCCGCGTCCGCACAGGCGGCCAGCACCGCCGGCGACAGCAGCGGGAAGACGTTGTGGACGTGCACCACGTCCGGCCGCTCGGCCCGCAGCCGGGCGGCGAGCTCCGCACGCACCGCCGGGTTCCACGGCACCAGCAGCGGCACCGCGGCCTTGCCCAGCAGGGACCGGGCGGCGATGTCGTCGCTGCGCCGCTCGAACACCTCCACCCGGTGCCCGGCCCCGCGCAGCAGCGCCACCTCCTGGTCGACGACCTTGTTCTCCCCGCTCGGCTGCGCCGAGGCGTAACGGTTGTGCACCACGAGGACGTGCATGCTCAGGTCACCTCCGGTCTCCGGGCCCATCGCGGGGCGCGTTGTCGTGGGGCTTCGGGCGTTGCGAGGGGCGGGGCCGCGGCAGGTGCCGCCAGCAGCGAGGCGGCCACGGCCAGATGCAGCAGATACGGCGAGGCGTCGCCCAGCCCGGCCTCGGTGTACGACGCGATCGCGCAGTAGCTGATCAGGAAGATCGCGCAGGCCCTCGACAGCGACGGCGGCCGCAGCAGCGCGACGCCGCCCAGCACCGTGAGGAACGCCGCCACCAGGGCCACGCCGGTCACACCCTGCTCGTGGTAGACGGCCAGCCAGCTGTTGTCGATCGGCAGCCCGCCGAACGACTTGTCGCCCAGGCCCGCGCCGAACAGGTACTCCGAGGTCGTCCGGGGCGCTGCCAGCAGGGCGTCCCAGACCTTGGCCCGGCCGGTGAGGCTGGTGAAGTTCTCCTGGCTCTGTCCCCGCAGGAACCACGCCCGCAGCGCGGAGCCGAACCCCACCGCGGCCACGGCGGCGCACAGCACCGCCCAGGTGAAGAACCGGCGGGCCGCGGCGCTGGTCAGGAAGAGCGAGCCGATCGCCAACGCCAGCCCGATGAGCAGGCCGAGCGTGGCCGTCCGGGTATGGGTCAGCGCGAGCAGGACGAGTGACGGCACGATGACCACCGCCGCGCTGGTCCCGTCGGTCCGACGGCCCATGACGAGCAGCACGCTGAGCCCGATGATCACCGCGGCGTACTGGCCGATCTGCGGCGGGGTGAGCGGCCACAACGCGCCGACCAGCCGCCCGCCGTAGAGGTCGGGCAGCGCGGCGCCCGGTGAGATGACCAGGCCGGCGGCCACCGACCCGAGCACCGCGAAGTACATCCGGATGTGGTGCCGGACGAACCTCGGGCCGCCGTCCCACCAGCGGCTGAGCAGCCACAGCGTGCCGACGAAGAGGGCCAGCCGGGTGCAGCGGAACAGCGCGCCGAACCCGGACTCCAGGTCCGCGCTGGAGATCACGCTCGGCACCAGCAGCAGGGTCAGCAGGAGCAGGAAGGCGCTGGCCCGGACGCGCAGCCGGAGGTTGACCGCGAGCGCCAGCGCGAACGCGGCGACCAGCGCGCCCATGGTGACCATCTGGATGAGGGAGCGGGGCAGCGGGACGATGGTCTTCGCCCCGGCGGAGCCGAGCGTGTTGAGGATCAGCAGCCCCCAGGCCGTGCCGACGATCTTCGACGTGTGGTCGGCGCGCGTGTCCGCGGCCATCTCAACCACCGCCCTGTGCGCGGAAGGTGCTGCCCGCGTCCTGCTGGTACGGCGTGCCCTGCCACTGCCCGGAGTCCAGTGTCCGGCTCGGGTCGTGGGCGACGAACGTCCATGGCCCGACGTAGACGTTGTCGTGCCAGCGGTTGTGCTGCTCGCGGGTGATCGCCTCGGCCACCCGCTCGCCCTGGTACGGCGACCAGTCCGGATAGGTGCCGTAGTTGGCCAGCAGCGCCATGCGGTCGCACCTGGACGTGCAGCCGACGACGGACTTGTCCAGCACGAAGCGATTGCCGTGGATGTCCACCCGCTGGGTCTTCCAACGGCAGTCGGCGTAGAGCGGTGCGGTGGCGATCGCCGGCTGCGCACAGCGGTCGGCGTTCTTCACCAGCAACGTGCAGTCACCGGAGGAGGTGTTGGCCGGGCTGTTGCAGAACCGGTCGGCGTTCTCCCACAGGGTGATCCCGGACCAGTTGTTCTCCAGCACGTTCCGGTAGATCTCGATCTTGTCCGTGCGGGCTCGGATCCGTGGTTCGCCGCCGGACTCGGAGAGGTAGACGGTCGCGAACGGGAAGGTGTCGCCGAGGTCGGCGTACCTGCGGCCCTCGACCCGGTTGTTCCGCCGGATCATGTTGTTCCGGATGACCGCGTTGTAGCTGGTCTCATAGATCAGGGCGGCACCGTCGTTGGCCTCGAGCACGTTCCCCTCGATGCGGAAGTCGTTGTTGTTGGTGTCCGCCCACAGCCCGGCTCCGCGGTTGTCGTGCACCCAGTTGCCGCGCACGTCGGCGCCGTCGACGGCCCAGAACTTGACGCCCCCGGTGCAGCCGCAGCCCTTGCGCCGCCGCTCCCAGTCGTCCTTGTTGTTGCCCACGATCTCGTTGCCCTCGACCACCAGGCCGCTGATACGGCCGGTGGCCTTGTACGCGTTCATGCCGTACTGGCCGTTGCCGCGCAGGCAGCTGGCGCGGACCCGCTGGCGGGCACCGGCCATCAGCCCGGCGCCTGAGTTGTTCTGGATCGTCGCGTGCTCGATCACCCACCCGTCGGCCGAGTCGTGGTTGACCACGCCCTCGTCGTGCGGCGCGACGAAGTTCTGCACGGTCAGGTGGCGGATGGTGACGCCCCGGGCGGTGCCGCCGAACGCGTACTGGTTGGTCTTCCGGCCGTCGAGCACCGCACCGGGCGCGCCGAGGTAGGTGTCTCCCTTCTTCGGGATGACCTGGGCGTAGCGGTCCGGTTCGAGCCGGTGCCTGCCCGGCCGAAGCCAGAAGGTGGTGTTCGGAGGGCTGCTCTTGGTCTTCGCGGCGAGGTCTCCGGCGACCGCGGGGTCGACGGTCACCGCGCCCGGCGGCGCCTTCGCCGGCCCCGGCGCGGGTCCGGCGCACACCCGCGCCACGGACATGGACGGCGCGGCGGTCGGCTTCGTCACCGCGCCCGGCGTGCTGTCACAGCCGGTCGCCGCCAGCAGGGCCAGCGCCAGCGGTGCCGCAGGCCACGCCCGGTGCCGCCACTTGTTCCGCACGCGCCCTCCCTAGCCGTGGAACCTGAGTACGGTGGTGAACCCCCGCACGCCGTCGGCGAAGCCGGTGCCGACCAGCGTCGTGGTCGGCTCCTTGCGCCCGAAGCCGGCGGAGTACCAGCCCAGCGGCGGGCCGGTCTCGCCGCGGTGCGCCCGCCAGGACAGCTGCCCGGGCAGGTCGAGCGCCGCGGAGCGGTCCTCGCCGTCCACGGCCCAGGTGAGCAGCGCCCGGTTCCCCGCCAGGTCCGCGGTGATCGCCGGGCCGAGGTGGAACGCCAGCCGCACGGCCCGGCGCGGACCGCGCACCTCGTCGACCACCCTCAGCTCCCGGCTGGCGGCCGTCAGCTCCACCCGGCGGCGGTGCACGGAGTCCCGGTAGCCGTCGTGCTCGGCGCACCAGCGGGCCGTACCTCCGCCCAAGGCGCCGGACGCGTCCGCGACCAGGACGCGGCTGCGGGCATGCCGGGTCCACAGGAACGGACCGCCGGAGACGGACTGGTCACCGCCGTCCAGTTGCAGGGTGTTGTGGCCGAGGGTCGACCGGAAGTACCGCCGCCACTCGGGCTGCCCGTGGTAGCAGAACGTCCCCGGGTCGGCGAGCACGTCGACCCCGTCGTGCCGGACCTCCACGGACAGCGCGTCCGCGTGAGCGTGCGCCGCGATGGACAGGAAGCCGTGCGGGCCGCCGTCGCAGCGGCACCAGATCTCCTCCGGGCCGCGCAGGATGGTGAGCCCCGCGTCGGCGAAATGGGCCGGCCGGCTAGCCGGGCGGGTCACGGACAGTTCAGTGGGTTTGATGAGCGCATCCAGCAGCGGGGTCCGCACATCGGCGCCGGTCACCGCCGGCCACCAGTCGAGCCGGCCGAACACGGCTTCCCCGGTGGCCAGCAGCGAGGCCCAGCGGTCGGTGCCCGCGCCGTCCACCACCAGACCGTGCCCGTCGTCCGCGTCCCCCTGGCGCGGCGGCCGCAACCGGCTGTCCACGACGGCCGCGAGCGCGTCCGTCATCCGCAGCAGCACCAGCCGGACCGACCGGGGGACGGGCACGCCGGCGGCGTCCGCTTCGGCGACCGCGGCCAGACCGAGCTCCAGCACCAGTCCGTGGTACTCGGTGGCCAGCTCGCGGTTGAGGCCGGAGAGGAAGGTGTTGCCCCGCAGATGCCGCTCCAGCGACCGCAGCGCGTCGGCCCGCCAACGTGCCGAGGAGGGGAACCAGTCGAACGCGCAGGCAGCTGCGAACTGCCCGGCGGCCTCGGCGATCACGTGGTTGTTCGCCGAGGACCCCCGGCTGGGGAAGGCGGCCAGCCAGCGCTGGTGGTGCCAGATCTGGTTCAGCGCCACCGGATTGCCCTCGAACAGCCCCGCCGCGCCCGGCCAGCCGTCCAGCAGCCGGCGGATCCACACCCATGACAGCAGCCGGATGCCCAGTTCGATTCCGCTGATCCAGTGCACGCCGCGCAGCGGTGGGTTCGCCGCCCACCACGACCGCAGATGCTCGGCCACCCGCTCGGCGTACCGCTCGTCCCCGGTGACCGCGTGGGCGGCGGCCAGCACGGTGAGGTACTGGTGCCGGGACAGCTCCCAGATCTGCTTGATGTCCCCGACCGCGTCCTCGTTCCGGTACGGCACGTCGAAGGCGTAGCCCGACGGGGCCCGGCGCCCGGTCTTCGGGTCGTACGACCAGTCCGGCTCGGCCAGGTCGTCGCGGACCACCCCGAAGTACTCGGCGTGCCCGGCCATCAGCCGGTCCGCCTCGGCGACGAGATGCTTCGCGGCGTCCGGAGGTATGGCGGCGATCGTCCCGGCGGGCAGTACCGCGGTGAACCGGGCGCCGGTCACGGCCGGGCAGTCCGGCGGCGCCGACCGCCACCGCCGTCTGCGCACCGTGTCGCTCACCCGGCCGCCGACCTCCCGCGGTCCCATCCGGGACAGCCGCCGCAGGTACCAGCCCGCGCTCATGCTCATCGCGTTCTCGCCAACGTCACCGGAGCGCCGCCGGCCAGGCCGGACTGCACGGCCAGGGTGGCCGCCGTGGTGGCGACCAGCGACTCCAGCGGCACCGGCATCGGCCCGCCGGTCCGCACGGCCTTGACGAACGCGGCAAGTTCGGCGTTCTGGCCCTTGTCGCGAGCCTTGGGCAGCCGCGAACTGACCCACCGCTTGCGGCCGTAGACCGAGGCACGCACGAAGTCGTCGAGCCGCAGCACCTTGCCGTCCGCGACCAGGTCCAGCGTCTCCTTGGGGAAGCCGGGCGCGCCGGTGGTGACGTAGCTGATGGTGGCGGTGGACCCGTCCGGGTAACGCAGTACGACCTGAAGGTCCTCGTTGCCGGAGGTGGCGACCGAGTACACCGACACCGGGTCGGCGTCGAGGAGCCAGCTCGCCGTGTCGATGAAGTGCCCGCCCTCGCCGGCGAACCGCGAGCCCTCGGTGCCCTGCCGGAGGTACCAGCTGCCGTGCTGCAGTCGGCCCGCGTTGACCAGGTAGCGCAGGCTCGCCGGACCGGTCCGGTCGCCGAACTGCTGCCTGGCCTCCCGCAGCAGCGGCGCGAACCGGCGGTTGAAGCCCACCTGCAGCCGGTCGTTGCCGGACTCCTCCACCGCCGCGAGTACGCCGGCCAGCTCGTCCTCGGTGAGCGCCAGGGGCTTCTCCACGAACACGCTCTTGCCGGCCAGCAGCGCCTTCCGGGTGAGTTCGGCGTGCGAGCTGTGCCGGGTGACCACGAACACCGCGTCGATGGACGTGTCGCCGAGTACCGCGTCGAGGTCGGTGGTGGCCTTGGCGAAGCCGAACTTCCGCTGTGCGTTGGTCGCGGACAGCGCCGTCGTGGTGACGACGGTGGACAACTCGACGCCGTCGCGCTGCGCCAGGTGCGGCAACAGCATCGACGTGGCGTAGTTGCCCGCGCCGACGAACGCCAGCCGCACCGGCGTCCTGGTGGCCCGGGCCGGGCTGGGCTTCACCCTCACCCGGGGCACGGCCACCGCCGGGGCCTCTGCTTCCACCTCTTGTCCGGGGTACCGGAACAGCACGGCCACGGCCTTCAGGTCGCCGTCCTTCAGGCTCTGGTACGTCTCCACGGCGTCGTCGAAGTCGGCGACATGGGAGATCAGGGGCTCCACGTCGACGCCGCCGCGGGCGGCGAGGTCGAGGAAGCACGCCAGGTTGCGGCGCTCGGTCCAGCGGACGTAGCCGATCGGGTAGTCGCGTCCCTCCAGCTCGTACTCCGGGTCGTAGCGACCGGGGCCGTAGGACCGGGAGAACCGGACGTCGAGTTCCTTCTCGTAGTACGCGTTCCACGGCAGGTCGAGGCGGCACTTGCCGATGTCGACGACCCGGCCGCGGTCCCGGCAGAGCCGCGCGGCCAGCTCGACGGGCTGGTTGCTGCCGCCGCCGGCGGCCAGGTACACCTGGTCCACGCCGTGACCGCCGGTGAGTTCGGCGACGGCGTTCTCCACGACCGTGGACCCGGGATCGCCGCAGGCCGCCGCGCCCAGGCGTTCGGCGAGCTCGCAGCGCTCCGGGTCGGGGTCGGCGCCGACGACGCGGACCCCGGAGGCGGCGAGGAGCTGCACCACCAACTGCCCGATCAGCCCGAGGCCGATGACCAGTGCCACCTCGCCGAGCTGCGGCTCGCCCTGGCGGACACCCTGCAACGCGATCGACCCGACGGTGCCGAAGGCCGCGTGCCGTGGTGCGAGCGCGTCCGGCACCGGGACGTAGAGGTTCTTCGGAACCCAGTTCAGCTCGGCGTGCAGCGCGTGCTCGTTGCCGGCGCAGGCCACGAGGTCGCCGACCTTCACATCGTCGATCCCGGCACCGACCTGCTCGACCACCCCGCACAGCGAGTAGCCCAGCGGCGTGTAGGAGTCCAGCTTGCCCATCACCTTGCGATAGGTGGCGGGCACCCCGTTGGTGGCCACACTCTGCATCACCTTGGCCACCTGGTCCGGCCGGGAACGGGCCTTGCCCAGCATCGACATGCCGGCCTCGGACACCTTCATGAGCTCGGTCCCGGTGGATATCAGCGAGTACGCGCTGCGGACCAGCACACCGCCCGGCTTGCACCCCGGCACCGGCACGTCGAGCACCGCCAGCTCACCGCTCTTGTAGTTCTGCACAACCTGTTTCACTCGAACTCCCCTGATTCCAAAGCCGTTTGCCGAGTGCTCTGGCCGGACCCAGAGGTCGCGTCGCGATACCAGTACTCGAGGGTCAGCACATGCCACAGATGCTTGGAGAAGTCCCGCTGCCCGGCGGCGTCCTCGGCGACCATCCGCGCCAGCGCGTCGCGGCGCAGGAACCCGGAACGGACGAGCAGGCCGTCGTTGACCACCTCGCGCACGAGCGGTGCCAGGTCCCGGCTCATCCAGGCGCGCAGCGGGGCGCTGAACAGGCCCTTGGGCCGGTACACGATCTCCCGGGGCAGGACCGAGCAGGCCGCCTCCTTGAGGACGGCCTTGCCCTGCCGTCCGGCGATCTTGCGATCACCCGGCACGGCGAACGCCGCCTTGACCACCTCGACGTCCACGTACGGCACCCGTACCTCGGTCGACGCGGCCATGCTGGAGCGGTCCGTGTACGTGAGGTTGAGGCCCGGCAGGAACATCCGGGCGTCGGTCAGGCACATGCGGTTGACGAAGTCGTCGAGGTCGTTGTCCCGGTAGACGTCCGCGTGTTCGGTCAGCACGTCCTCGACCGTCCCCGCCAGGTCCGGATCGAGCAGGGCGAGCAGCTCCTCCTGGTCGTACATGGTGTAGCTGCGCCGGAACGCGGTCTCCTCCGGCAGATCGGCGAAGGACAGGAACCGCTTCGCGAAGCGCACCGACCGGTACCCCCGGCGGGAGGTGGCGACCGGCAGCCGGTTCACGGCCTCGGACACCCCGCGCCGCAGGAGCCGCGGAACGCGCTGGTAGCGCAGCGCGAGCAGGTTGGCCAGGTGCTTGCGGTACCCGGCGAACAGCTCGTCGGCGCCCATCCCCGACAGCATCACCTTGACTCCGGCCTCCCGGGCGGCCGAGCAGATCAGGAACGTGTTGATCGCGGCGGGGTCGCCGATCGGCTCGTCCAGGTGGTACGTCATCCGCGGCAGCAGATCGAGCACGTTCGGGGCGATCTCGATCTCGTGCAGGTCGACGCCGAACCGCTCGGCCACCTGCCGGGCGTAGCGCAGGTCGTCCGGCATCGCCTCGAACCTGGCGTCCTCGGCACGGAATCCGATGGTGTAAGCGGAGATCCCGGGCCGGTGCCGGGCCGCCAGCGCGGTCAGGTAGCTGGAGTCGAGGCCGCCGGAGAGGAAGGTCGCCACGGGCACGTCGGAGAGCAGGTGGCGCCGGGTCGACTCCTCGACGACGGCTGCCAGGTCCGGCTGCTCGCCGGCCCGGGCCCGCTCCCGGCCCTCGGCGGCGACGTCCTTCAGGTTCCAGAACCGGCCGCGCTCCACCCGGCCGTCGGGCCGGCACCTCAGCCAGCTCCCCGGCGGCAGCTTCTCCGCCCCGCTGAACGCGCACCGCGAGTCCGGGACCCAGTAGTACAGCAGCGAAGCCACCAGCGCCGCACGGTCCACCTCCAGTGACCCGCCGGTCGCGGCGGCGAGCGCCTTCAGCTCGGAGGCGAACACCAGGCCCTCGCCGCGCCGCAGCAGGAACAGCGGCTTGATGCCCAACTGGTCGCGGACGAGTACGAGTTCACCGGTCCGCTCGTCGAAGATCCCGAACGCGAACATGCCGCGCAGCCGGGGCAGGCAGTCGGTACCCCAGCGCCGCCAGGCCTCCAGCAGTACCTCCGTGTCGGAGGTACCGCGGAAGCGCACCCCGGCGGCCGCCAGTTCGGCACGCAGCTCGGGCGCGTTGTACAGCTCGCCGTTGTACGTCAGGACGAGGCCGTCCGACACCATCGGCTGGGCGCCGGTCTCGGACAGGTCGATGATGGCCAGCCGGCGGTGCCCGAGGTGCACTTCGCCGTCACCGGCGGGGTGGCCGTACCGGCCCGTCCCGTCCGGACCGCGGTGGGCGAGGGTGTCGGTGAGACGGTCGGTCACGACCTTCCCGTCCGGCCAGCGGTAAGTGCCTGCGATGCCACACATGTCCTACCGCGCCTCCTGGTTGCTGTCCGGGACCCGTGCCGCCCACATCGGCAGCCGCTCCGTCCCCCGCCGGCCTTCCCCCACTGCCTCAACGGCGTGCGAGGTACCCCCACCGTGCTGCCGGGCCGGACGCTCGTTCCGGCCGCGCAGGGCGGTGTTCAGCCCGTCCCACAGGGTGCCGTCGGTCCGGTCACGCGGATCGGGGTCGATCAGCACCACACCGATCACCTCGATACGCTGGTCCGCGAGCTGTCTCGCCACGATGTGCAGCCACGCGGCGCTGCCGTGCCCGGCACGCACGACGAGCACGGTCCGGGTGCCGAGGTACTGGAGGTCGGTCCACGCCGTGCCGGGCGCGACCGAGCCGACGCCGAGCCGGTGGCCCTCGTGCGGCATCTCGGCGGCCCGCTCGCCGCTGACCACGGTGGGGTCTTCCGGCTTCGGGTGGCGGCTCTGGAGCTGCGGGCCGGGCAGACCGTCGATGACGACCACCGGCCCCTGTGCCGCCAGAGCCCTGGCGACGTTCAGGGCGATCACGCCCGTGCTGCGCGCACAGCCCAGTTCCAGCAGCGACACCGGTTCCGCGGAGTCGCGCACGGTGCGGGCCAGGGACGTGGTGAGCCGTTCGCGTGCCGTCCGGGTCCTTCGGCGCTGCCACCGCCAGGCCGGCCGCCGGGGCGCGCGGGGCAGCTCCGCGATCACCGAGGCGCCGAGGTTCGCCGCGATCTCCCGGCGCAGCACGGGGCGGTCCGCCACCACCGCGCCGACCGCGGCCACCGAGAGCCCGAGGACGAGCCCGAGGACGAGCCCGATCGCGGCGTCGGTGGCAGCGGCCCTGGGAAGGGAGTGCCGCACCGCGCGCGGGGCGTCCACGATCTGGGTGCCGGCGACGAGCTGGGGCGCGCCCATCCGCGCCTCCTCGGCGCGCTGGCCGAAGTCGCTGATGCGCGAGGTGAGTTCGGCGCGGCGGGCGAAGAGCGACTCCATGCTCGCCGACGCCTTCGGGTCGCTCTCCGGTGGTCCGTCTCCGATCGCCTCGTTGACGTCGGCGAGTTCCTTCCGCATGCGGTCACGCTGGTCCAGCAGGGCCTGGGCCTCTGCCTTCGCGGTCTCCCGCATCCGCCGCACATGGTCCGAGACGAACGCGTCGGCCAGCGCCTCGGCCCGGGCCACCGCTTCCGCGTCGCTGTCAGCCGTCACATCGATCTGCAGCAGGTTGTTGGTCAAGCCGGTGCCCCGGTAGTCCCGCATGAAGTCCGCAGGGCTCTCCGAAGAGTTGAGCGACCGCAGGGCCTTGTCGGCGATCCGTGTGGTCTGCAGCAGCGCGACGTCGGTGCGGATGAGCGTTCCGGTGTCGTTCGGCTGGTCCTCCTTGTGCGCGACCAGCACCTTGGTCACCGCGGTCGGCGGCGGAGGCAGCAGGACCGCCACCGCCACGCCGACCAGCAGCCCCAGCAGCGCCAGGGAGCACCAGAGCCGGCGGCGTCTGCGCACCGCCACCACCAGCGCCTGCAGATCCAGCAGCGGAGCGGAGCCCTGTGACTGCGAAGTCCTGTCCGTCGTCACACCGAACCTCCCGCCACGTGGCCGCCGGCCGCGAGCGCCGGAGCGCCCTCGTCCGGAGAAGGGCCGACGGACCGTGTCGGACGGGCCCGGACCGTTGCGGCGACGACGATGCCGACGACCTCATGCCCCGCGTCCGCACACGCCTCGGCGATGCCGGCGAGCTCTCCCGCCGTCCAGCTGCCCGCGCTGAGCACCACCAGGGCACCGGACTCGCTGTCGCGGTCCGGCACCAGGGGCCGGGCCACCGAAACCTCCACCACCCGCAGCTCGGGAGACCCCTTGCTCGGAGAGCTCGGGGAACGATCGCTCTCGGCCTCGGCGACGAGCCGCCCGGCGGCCCGGCGGGCGATCTCGTCGCCGTCCGGGACGACGACCAGCAGTCGCCGGGGGGCCGGTGCCTGCTCCCGGAGCCGGGCGCACACCCGCCGGTAGCGGACCCGCCGGCCGGCCTCGTCTCCGGACGTCTGCGGCGCCGGCACGTCCCACCGGACGTCGACGCCCAGCAGCCGGCGGAGCCGGGCCCACGAGCCGGCGTCCTCCGGTCGCCGCGGGGGCCGTTCACCAGGTACGTCGACCGTACCCAGCAGCGCCGAGCCCAGCGCCGCGGCGATCTCCGGTTCGGTGCGCAGCCGGCGGCTCATCCGCGCGGCGGTGAGATGGCCGATGACCGCGAGCAGGAAGAACAGCAGCGCCCCGGCGACGATGAGCTGCGTCCTCGTCGGCGGTGCCTCGCCGGCCGGCCGGGGTGCCGGCCCCATGACGACCATGTCGGCCTTGCCGGCGGCCGGGTCGGCCTGGTCCAGCTTGTTGATGGCCTCCTGCAGCGTGGTACGCAGCTTCGCGAGCTCGGTGCGGGTCTGCACGCTCTCCACGGTCTGCCCCGGATCGGCCGTGTCGGCCAGCTCGGTGATGCGGCGGCTGGTCCGCACCACCAGCTGCCGCAGTTCCTCGGGCCGCGATGCCGCTTCGGGGTCGGTGCCGTCACCCGAGACCCGTGCCGCGAACGTGACGAACTGCTGGGCCACCTGATCGGAGAGCCGCTGTGCCCGATCCGGGGTGTCGGCCGTGCCCGAGATCTTGATGATGTTCCCGTCGGAAACCTCGGCGCTCACCCGGTCCCGCAGCTCGCTGCCCCCGACCCCGGACCAGCCGAGCGTGGCGGCCGCGCGGTCGACCACCACCGAACTGGTCGCGATCTCCGCCTGGGTCAGCAGCTCGCGCTGTTCCCATGCCCCCGGCAGCAGCACCGATGACGACGCCGTGTAGCGCGGCGGAAACACCAGAGAAGTGCCGTAGCCGACGAGCGCGCCCAGCACGGCGAGGATGAGGAGCAGCCGCCGACGCCGACGGATCATCCGCCCGATCGTGACCAGGCGTATCGTGTCATCGCTCAACGACGCGGCCTCTTCCCTTCCCGGCGCGGGTTGCCCGCCGGCGCCGGAGCGTGGTCACGGCAGGCGGCGGCGTAGGCGGCGAGCAGCGACGTCTGAGAGTTCCGCCAGGAGAGCGGCCCGCTGACCCGCTCCTGGCCGATCTTGCCCATCCGGGCCCGCCGGCCCGGGTCGTCGAGGAGCTGTTCGATGAGCCCGGCGAACTCGGCCTCGTCGTTGGCGGGCGCGTAGACGGCGGCGTCACCGGCCGAGACGCGCGCCTCCCGGAGGTCGAAGGAGACGATCGGCCGGCCCATCGCCATGTACTCCAGCACCTTGTTCATGGTCGACACGTCGTTGAGCGGATTGCGCGGGTCGGGGGAGAGGCACACGTCCGCGGTGGACAGGTAGCGCACCAGGTCGGCGTCCGGGACTCGCCCGGTGAACTGGACCTGCTCCGAGAGCCCGAGCCGCCGGGACAGCTCCACCATCGCGTCGAAGGCGTCACCGGAGCCGACGAACACCGCGTGCCAGTCGCTCCGCCCGAGTTCGTCGCGCAGCTTCGCGAGCGCCCGCAAGGCGTAGTCGACGCCGTCCTGCGGGCCCATCACGCCGAGGTAGCACAGCAGATGAGGCTTGCCGCGTTTCAACTCCGGCTCGGGCGGCACCGGTTGGAACCGGTCGGTCGCGGGCGCGCTGCGCACCACGAAGACGTCCTCCGGGCGCCGGCCGCCACGGCGTATCGCCACGTCCCGGTAGCTCTCGTTCGTGGCGAGCACGACGTCCGCGGCGCGGTAGGTGAACCGTTCCAGCGCGCACACGGCGCGGTAGAGCAGGTCCTCGCCGCGGCCGAACCGGGAGAGGTACAGCTCGGGTACCAGGTCGTGCTGGTCGAAGACGAACCGCGCGCCGCGCCGCTTCAGCCACAGCGCCGGAAGGAACAGCAGGTCCGGCGGGTTGCAGGCGTGGACCACGTCGACCGGGCCGACCTTGCGGGCCAGCCGGGCCGTGTGCCACAGCGCCGATCCGTACTCCCGCAGGTAGCCGGCCGGCCCTCCGGTGGCCGCGCGCAACGGGTAGCGGTGGATCCGCACCCCGTCGAGCACCGCCTCCGGCTCCGTGTCCCGCTTGCTCCCGCGGGGACAGATGACGTGCACCTCCCAGCCCGCGTCGCGCAGCGTCGTGCACTCCTGCCACACCCGCCGGTCGAACGGCACCGACAGGTTCTCCACCAGGATCAGCGCGCGCCGGCCCGACCCCTCACCGCTGATCGCATTACCAAGCAAGGCCCACGTACCCCGGTTCGGTCCGGCGCGACTCGGCGTCGGGAAGGCGGACGAGGTCGACGATCACCGGGCCGTCGCCATGGGGCAGCGCCGACAGCACGGCCGGATCCCTGGTCCCGACCAGACACACCTCGGCGTGCTCGAGCACCTCCTCGACGGACTCCGCGAGCAGTTGGCCGAGGTGCGGCAGCCGGGTCTCGATGTACTCGCGGTTGGCGCCGAGCAGCCGGGAGAGGCTCACGTTGGCGTCGTGGATCCTGAGGTCGTACCCCTTGCCGAAGAGCCGCTCCGCCAGCTCGACGAGCGGGCTCTCGCGGAGGTCGTCGGTGCCGGGTTTGAAGGACAGCCCGAACAGGCCCACCCGGCGCTTGCCGGTGCGTTCGACCAGCTCCACCGCGCGCTGCAGATGGTCGGAGTTGGAGGGCAGCACATGGGCGAGGATGGGCACCGAGACATCGGCCCGCTGTGCCGCGTGGACCAGGCTGCGCAGGTCCTTGGGCAGGCAGGAGCCACCGAAGGCGAAGCCGGGCCGCAGGTAGGCGGGGCTGATGTTGAGCTTGCGGTCGGCCAGGAAGACGTCCATCACCTGGTGCGAGTCCACTCCGAGCGCCTGGCACACCGCGCCCAGCTCGTTCGCGAAGCCGATCTTGAGGCCGTGGAACGCGTTGTCCGCGTACTTGATCGCCTCGGCCGTCGGGACCGGCACCCGGAACACCTCGCCGGGCAAGCCGTCGTACAGC
Source organism: Streptomyces sp. NPDC006372 (assembly GCF_040612515.1). Classification (NCBI taxonomy): domain Bacteria; kingdom Bacillati; phylum Actinomycetota; class Actinomycetes; order Kitasatosporales; family Streptomycetaceae; genus Streptomyces; species Streptomyces sp. NPDC006372. Next base: position 78,950 of record NZ_JBEXQJ010000009.1, read on the forward strand.
GCCATCACCACATCGCCGCTCGCCCGGTCGAGCTCGCCGATGACGGTCTTGGGCGGGTCGAAGAAGTCCCGCACGCTCGTGCCCTCGCGCAGGAACTCCGGGTTGACCGCGACCCCGATGTCCACCCCGGCCGTGCCGCCGACGGACTTCTCCAGGATCGGTACCAGAAGGTTCAGGCAGGTGCCCGGGAGCATGGTGCTGCGGAACACGACCGTGTGCCGCCCACCCCGCTCGGCAAGAGCGGCGCCGATCTGCTCGGTGACCCGCTCCAAGTAGGTGGTGCACAGGCTGCCGTTGGGCTCCGACGGTGTGCCCACGCAGACCAGCGACACCTCGCTGTCCGCGATCGCCTCACGGACGTCGCCCGTGGCGCGTAACGCTCCGGTCCGCACGACGTCGGCGACGAGCTCGCCGATCCGCTCCTCCACCACCGGGGCCTTGCCTTCGTTGACCAGGTCGACCTTCACCTGGTTCACGTCCACCCCGATGACCTCGTGCCCCATGCCGGCCAGGCACGCGGCCGACACGCAGCCCACGTAGCCGAGCCCGAAGACGCTGACTCTCATGTCCCGTTCCTCCCCCCAGGCAGGCCGTCACGGCCTGCGGTCCGCGCGCCGGCCGGACGGCCGCCCCCGCACATCAGTAGGCCCCCTGGCCGTGGAGCACCGCACGCAGCGTCTTCCACAAGATCACTGTGTCCAGGGCGAGCGACCAGTCCTCCACGTACCGCAGATCCAGCCGGACCGCCTCCTCCCACGACAGGTCGCTGCGTCCGCTGATCTGCCACAGTCCGGTGAGCCCGGGCTTGACCAGCAGCCGACGCCGGATGTCCGGGTCGTACGCGGCGCACTCCTCCGGCAGCGGAGGCCGCGGACCGACGAGCGACATCGATCCGGTGAGGACGTTGAAGAGCTGCGGGAGCTCGTCGAGCGAGTACCGGCGCAGCACCGCTCCCACCCGGGTCACCCGTGGATCCCGGCGGAGCTTGAACAGCAGTCCGGCACCCTCGTTGCGGCCGGCCAGCTCACCACGTGCCTGGTGGGCCCCGGCGACCATGGTGCGGAACTTGAGAATGGTGAACTCGCGGCCGTCCTTGCCGACCCTGCGCTGGCGGTAGAACACCCCGCCCCGGCTGTCCATCAGTACGAGCAGCCCGACGCAGACCATCAGCGGCGCGAACAACACCAGCAGAAACGTTGCGCCTATGCGATCTACGACCCCCTTGACCGCCCGGCGGCCGCCGGTGAAGGCCGGCATGCTGACCCGCAGCAGCGGGATCCCGAGCACCGCGTCGACGTGCAGCCGCGGGCCGGCCACCTCCATCAGCACGGGCGCCACGACCATCTCGGCGTCGCTGCCTTCGAGGTTCCACGCCAGCCGCTGCAGCCGGCTCGGTGACCAGTGCGGGTCCGGTGTGACCGCGACGACCCGGTAGCCGTCATGACGTACGTGCTTGGCGACGTCCTCGAGCCGGCCGACGACCCGCACCCCGTCCAGCTCGTCACCGTCGAGCCCGAGACCGTCCGTCGTGCACACCGCGTCCACCCGCCAGCCGAGGTGCGGGAACTTCCGGGTCCGGGTGATCAGGTCGCGCACGGTGTCGGGGCTCCCGGCTGCGAGCACCGGTCTCAGGCACCGCCCCTCCTTCCGCTGTTTGTGCAGCCAGAGGCGCAGCAGATAGCGCTCGGTCATGGTGACGAGGGCGATCGCGGGGATCGCGACGAAGATCCAGAGCTTGATGTTGCGGGAGGTGAGGGCGATGCCGCCGAGCGCCAGTACGACGGTCGCCGCGAAGAGTGAGCGTCCGAGCCTGCGGAATTCCTCGGCGCCCTGGCCGAGCACGGCCGGAGCCCACGACCGGCTCACCGCGAGTGCCGCCAGCACCAGCAACTCGGTGCCGAACGCGAGGATCCCCCACTTCTCATGCCAGTTGGCCGCGTCCCGGGCCCCGAAGAAGTTGCCGATCGCCGCCACCACGAAGGAGGTGGCCACGGTATCGCTGGTGATCACGGTACGGCGGTACCGCTGCTCCCAGTCCATCGCGGGCCGGCCGATCGCCCCGTTCGTCAGACGCCCGCGTGCTGACGGAAACGGGCTGACTAATCCCCCTTGCCGCACAGAACCCCCCAGGTTCCCAGTGATTCGACGTGTTCGCCCAACACTGTTCCGGGAGGCCCCCGCCCCCCGCGCCGCGCTGTTCCTCCCCGCAGGAGGCCCCCGCCTCCCGCGCACGACACACCGGCTGTGTCTGAGTTACTTCGGAGTTACTTCGGACCATCGATGGTCGGCTGGTGCTCGATCACTGAAGCACGGTCAATCTAGACCATCGAGGCCAGTATGAAGAGAGGGATGTGTGGAATTTGTGCTCAAGATTTGGTGGTTGATTCAACAACGGAGTTCTAGCTGGTAGCGGTATGCGATGCTGATCGGTTGACTGCCTCCGGTTCGGGCCAGGACGGCGCGAAAGGTGCGGTCACGGGCCTGTCGGCTCAGGGCCCTGCCGGTCCGAGCATCGGCCGCACGACTCAGCCGCCGGCCACCTCGCCCATGCCGGCGGGCGGTGGCGATCGTGCGACGACCACGAGCCGTTTCCCCACTGGCCGGGCAGCGGGGAAACGGCTCACTCGGACGGGCCGGTCACAGGGCAGCGGCGGCGCCGTGCAGGTTCTTGGCGGCCAGGGCGAGGCCTGCGGTCCGGGAGTAGGCGGCGTCCTCGTGCTCGATGTTGACCGCCATGTCCGGGTCGACCTCGGCGAGGGCGCGCAGGAACTCGGTCCAGTAGGCCACGTCGTGCCCCTCGCCGACGGCGACGAACTTCCACGCCGGGTTCTCGGGCCAGGCGTTGCACCAGAAGCCGTATCCGGTGGGCACCTTGCCGGAAGCGCCGGCGGGCACGCGGGCGAACGACGTGTCGAGCACACCGCGGATGTCGGCGCCCGGGCAGAGGGTGGCGTCCTTGGCCGCGGCGTGGAACACCAGCGGGCCCAGCCACCTGACGCAGGCGACGACGTCCATGCCCTGCCACATCAGATGGGAAGGGTCCATCTCGGCGCCGACGTTGGTCAGGCCGCCCTCGTCTACGAGCCGCTTCAGGGTGACGGGGGAGAAGACGAGGTTGTGCGGGTGCATCTCGATGGCGACCCGGACGTCGTTCTCCCGGGCGAGCGCGTCGATCTCCTTCCAGAACTCGACGGCCACGCCCCACTGGTAGTCCAGGACGTCCATGTAGACGCCGTCCCACGGGTTGACGACCCAGGAGGGGTACCTGGCGTCGGGGTCGGAGCCCGGGGTACCGGACATGGTGACCACGTGCCGCACGCCGAGCAGGCCGGCGAGACGGATGGTCCGGCGCAGGTCGTCGGCGTGCTTCGGGCCGACGCCGGGGAGGGGGTTGAGCGGGTTGCCGTTGCAGTTGAGCCCGGTCAGTTCCATCCCTCGGTCGGCGAACGTCGCCAGGTACTCCTCGCGGGCGGTGGCCGAGGACAGCAGCAGGTCCACCGGGCAGTGCGGGGCGGGGATGAAACCGCCGGTGTTCACCTCGACCGAGGTCAGCCCGTTCTCCTTGAGGATGTCGAGGGCCTCGGTGAGGGTCCGGTCGTGCAGACAGGCGGTGTAGGCGCCGAGCTTGAGGGCCATGGGGCGTACTCCTTGGATACGGGTGGTCAGGCGGCGGGCGGGACGTCGACGGCGGCGCCGCCCCTGTCGGAGGACTCGACGACGGCCCGGATGATCTCCATGGTGCGCAGCGCGTCGGCGAACGTGGCACAGGCCGGCAGCGGCTCGGCGACCCCCGCGACCTGGTCGAGGAACGCCCGGGCCTGGTAAGTGAAGTTGTCGCCGTTGCTGGCGCCCACACCCGGCGCCTCCATCGGGACCCCGCCCGCGAAGTAGGGCAGGTTCGGACCGGCGATGATCTGCCGCGCGCCCCGGGTGCGGGGGTCGGGCTGGGCGTCGTCGAAGAGGTACTCGGCGGGCCGGTGCTGGTCGAAGGCGGCCCGGCCGCCCACGCCCAGCACGTCGAAGGCGAGACCGTTGGGCAGCCCGAACGCGGTGCGCGAGACGGAGAAGGTGCCCACCAGGCCCGACTCGAAGCGGGCGGTGAAGGACGCGGTGTCCTCGTTCTCGACCGCGCCGAGTTCGTCGGAGACTGGCGCGTTGTTGTGCCCGACGACCGCGCCCAGAGGCAGGGGCCGCTTGGGGATCTGCGTGGACAGGGTGGCGCCCGAGACCGAGACGATGGGCCCCGCCACGTACTCGGCGGCGTCGATGACGTGCGAGCCGACGTCGCCGAGGGCACCGGATCCGGGTCCGCCCTTGAACCGCCAGGTCAGCGGCCCCTTCGCGTCCGTGGCGTAGTCGCACCAGTATCGGCCGCTGAACAGAGTGAGGTCGCCCAGCTCGCCCCGCAGGACGTGGTCGCGGATCGCGGCGATGCCGGGGGAGCGGCGGAAGGTGTAGCCGACGGCCGTCACGACCTCGGTACTCCGCTCCAACTCGGCCATCGCACGGGCGTCCTCGAGCGAACCGGCCAGCGGCTTCTCACACAGCACGTGCTTGCCGGCGGCCACCAGCGCCTCGGCGATGGGGCGGTGCAGATCATTGCCGACGACGATGCTGACGGCGTCGATCGTGGGGTCCTCGGCGACGGCCTCCCAGCTCGGCAGGGCCTTCTCGAACCCGTAGCGACGCGCGGCGTCCTCGCCGAGAGCGACGTTCGCGTCGGCGATCGCGGCCAGTCGTACGGGCGGCAGGCCCGCCCCGAAGACCGTGTGGACACTGCGATATCCGGCGGCGTGGCTGCGGCCGGCCATGCCGGCGCCGATCACCGCGACGGACAGGGGTGTGGCGGAGGAGGTCATGGCGGTGCCCTACTTTCTTGATGGTGGGTTCGAACTGGTCACTCGTAAGATCAGCGGGACCCAGGGGCTCTGGGTATGGCCTTTCAGGAATCCTGGAGAGAGGTGAGGTCGGGATCGTGATCAGGCGGCGAGCTGTCGTCGGAAGTGGGCCTCGATGTCCTCCATCGAGCGGCCCCTGGTCTCCGGGACGGCGCGGAGGTAGTAGAAGAACGTTCCTGCGTTGATCGCCGCGAAGATCAGGAACGTGATCCCGCCGAGCGCGTCGATCAGTGGCGGGAACACCAACGTGACGACGAAGTTGGACATCCAGGTGCCGAACACGGCAGTGCCCATCGCGAAGCCGCGCAGGCGCAGCGGGAAGATCTCCGAGAGCATCAGCCAGAACACGGTCGCGATGCAGCCCTGCATGAACAGCAGGAAGGTCAGCATCGAGGCGAGCACCAGGTAGCTGCGGGCGGCCGACTCGGGCAGCGCCAGGAAGCAGAAGGCGATCAGCAGCAGCGAGACGGTGACGCCGACCTGCCCCGTCAGCAGCATCGGACGCCGGCCTACCCGCCCCAGCAGCCACATGCCCGTCGACACGGCCAGGACCGCGACGACGCCGTTGGCGATGGTGGCCGTCAGCGCCGCCTGGGTGCCGAGGCCGGTGTCCAGCAGGATGGTCGGCGCGAAGTACATGATCGAGTTGACGCCGGTGAGCTGCGTCAGGGACGCCAGAGCGAACCCGAGGACCACGATGCGCCGCACCCACGGCGTGCCCAGGTCCCGCCGGCCCGCCCGCGGCTGGTCGGCGTCGGCCGTGACACGCTGCTTGATCTCGGCGAACTCCGCGTCGACGTGCCGTGCGTCGCGGATCCGGGCCAGTGTGCCGCGCGCGTCGTCGAACCGGCCCTGGGAGGCCAGCCAGCGGGGCGACTCGGGCACGAACAGCATGCCGATCCACAGCAGTACGGCCGGGGCGGTGGCGATCGCGAGCATCCAGCGCCACACGCCGCCCTCGCCCACGGTCTCGGCGATGACCGCGTTCGAGGTATAGGCCAGCAACTGCCCGGTGACGATCATCAGTTCGTTCTGCGTCACCAGCCGGCCCCGGCGGTCGGCCGGAGCCAACTCGGCGATGAACACCGGGACCGTGGCCGACGCGCCCCCCACGGCGAGTCCCAGCAACACCCGGAAGAGGACCATCACCCAGACGTCCGGGGCGAGCGCGGTGCCGAGCGCTCCGACGAAGAACAGCAGAGCGAGCCCGAGAATGGTTCGCCTGCGTCCGTGGCGGTCGCAGAGCCGGCCGCCGAACAGCGCCCCGAACGCCGCGCCGAGCACGAGCGACGAAGCCACGATCCCCTCGGTCAGCGGGGTGAGTCCCAGCCCGCCCTCCTCGGGCGAGAGCGCCATGAACGGCAGGGCGCCGGAGATGACGCCGGTGTCGTATCCGAAGAGGAGCCCGCCGAAGGTGGCGATGACGGTGATGGTGCGGAGCCGTCGGTAGACGTGGGGGGAGGCGGAGCCTGCGGCGGCGGTGCTCGGTGTGGAGGCCTTGAGGGCGTCGTCCCGGACGTCCATGGCCACCTCCTAGCGGTTGGTGGAGTGGGGGGATCTCAGGAAGAAGTCGGGAAGGTGAAGCCGGCGGCGGCCTGTTGCTTCGACTGGGGCCGTGCCGCCAATGCTTAAAGCGCTTTAAAAATGCCTCGCGGAGAGGGTAGCGCCCCGGTGGGGCTCGGTCAGGGTCGCTGCGCCAGGTACTCGTCGATCTTCTTGCGCATGAGGCGAGAGGACTCCTCGGCCCGTTCCTCCCAGGCGAAGACGCAGGCCGTCAGCGTGCCGTCGAAGCCGTTCGCACGCAGTTCGCGGAAGAGCTCGCCGAAGTCGACCTCGCCCTCCCCGATGTCCAGGTGCTGGTGGATACGGGCGGGTGTGCCCGGCGGATTGAGGATGTAGCGGTTGCCGGAGGACGCCGTGTGGTCGAAGGCGTCCGCGAGATGCACGTGGGTGAGCAGGTCACCGGCGTACTTGATGATGCCGGGGGCGTCGTTGCCGATGTGGAAGGTGTGCGGTGCGCAGTAGAGGAACGACACATTGGGGTGGTTGATGCCCCGGATGAGGTTGACCGCGTCGTGGCCGTTCTCGATGAAGTCGTCGGGATGGGGCTCCAGCGCGAGCTGGACGCCCTCGCGTTCGAACACCGGCAGCAGTTCCTCCATCGACTTCCAGAACTGCGCCTCGCTGCGGTCGGGATCCTCCGGCCGTCCGTTGAACTCCGAGATCATGCTGTCCACGCCGAGGTCCGCGCAGATCTGGATCGAACGCTTCCAGTAGCGGACGGCGGCCTGGCGGGCGTCCTCGTCCGGTCCGGACCAGCGGAACAGCGGAAGCAGTGAGGAGATGCCGACACCCGCCGAGTCCAGCGCCTTGCGGAACTTCCGTACGGTGGCGTCGTCGACGCGCGGATGCCGGAAGAAGGGGATGAAGTCCTCCCGGGGTGACAGTTCGATCCATTCATAGCCCAACTCGGCCACCACACCGGGGAGTTCGAGCAGCGGCACGTTGCGGATCATGTAGGGGTCGAGCGCGATCTTCATGCGGAAATGCCTTCGGTCGGAGGAGACGGGGGAACGTACGGAGTGGTCAGCTGGAGCCCTCGGGCGTGGTCGCCGCTCGTCACCGGGTGCCCTTCGCGGCGAACTTCTCGATCTTGTCCACGTTGGACTTGTCGACGAAGGCCGGACCGGTCAGCACGGGCTGCTCGCCGCCGCCGCTGTAGTTGCCGTTGTTCTTGTAGAGCCACAGGGCATCGACGGACAGGTAGCCCTGGAGGTAGGGCTGTTGGTCGACGGCGAACTCGATCGTGTCGTCCTTGATGTCCTTGATGAGGTCCTTGTTGAGGTCGAAGGTGGCGATCTTCGCCTTGCTGCCCGACTCGTCGACCGACTGAGCGGCCGTCAGTGCGATGGGGGCGCCGAGGGTGACCACCTGGTCGATCGAGGAGTCCTGCTTGAGCTTGGCCGTGATCGTCGACTTCACCGACGGCATGTCGGCGCCGTTGACGTACAGCTTGGTCGTCTTGCCCTTGAAGCCCTTCTGCACACCTGCGCAGCGCTGCTCCAGGTTGACGGCGCCCTGGACCTGGACCACGCACAGGGCGTGCTTGCCGCCGGTGTCGTTGAGCCGGGTGCCGAGCGCCTGTCCCGAGATGGCCTCGTCCTGGCCGAAGAAGGACAACAGGCCCTGTTCCTTCCAGACGTCGAGCCCGGCGTTGAGGCCGACGACGGGGATGCCGGCCTTGACCGCCTTGGCCACAACGGCCTTCATGGCGTCCGGCTTGGCGAGGGTCACGGCGATGCCGTCGACCTTCTGGTCGATCGCGTTCTGGACCAGGTTGGCCTGGTCGGCGGCGGTCTCGTCGTTGGAGTAGATCAGCTTGACGTTGTCCTTGGCCGCGGCGGCCTCGGCACCCTTGCGGATGGTGTCCCAGAACGTGTCACCGGAGGGCGCGTGGGTGACCATCGCGATCGTCATACGGGGCGTGGTGGCCTTGCCCGCGGACACGTTGCCTTCGGCCTCCTGGGCCTTCTTCCCACCGGAGCCGCTGGAACAGCCGGCGAGGACCAGCGTGGCCGCGGCGGCCACGGCCACGGCGGGGGCGAGTCTGCGCGTACGGGAGCGGGAGGTCTGGTTCATGGCTTGTGCACCTCACTGTGCAACGGAGGGAAGGTGGAACGCACGCCCTCTGATCGTTGAGCCGACGAGGGCGTGGAGGCCTCGGGCGGGAGCGCATTTAAAGCGCTTTAAGTCCTGGTACTATCGGCCTTGCTTCGCGAGGGTGTCAAGGGTGTTGCGCAAGAAGGATTGCCGCGGGGAGGCACAGGTGGACGACGGCGGTTCCGAGCGTCGCCGGAACGGCGCGCACAAACGTCCCAGGCTGGAGGACGTGGCCGCGCGCGTCGGACTGTCCACGGCGTCGGTGTCCCTGGTGCTGCGCGGCGTGACCGGGCCGAGCGAGCGGACCCGGCAGCGCGTGCTCAAGGCCGCCGCCGACCTCGGGTATCAGGTGGACCGCACCGCCAGCACATTGGCCAGCCGGCGCAGCCGGCTGCTCGGCGTCATGGTCGACGTCCACCGCCCCTTCCACGCCGAGCTGGTCGAGCATCTGCACACCGCGGCCGAGGAGGTCGGCTACGACCTCGTCCTGAGCACCCTCACCCGCACCCGCGGCGAGCAGACCGCAGTCGAGACCCTGCTGGCCTTCCGCAGCGAGGCGCTGATCCTGCTCGGTCCGACCTCGCCCGCGGACACACTCGCCGCCCTCGACACCAAGGCCCCCGTCATCGCCGTCGGCCGCCGGATCGCCGACGCCGCGCTCGACGTCGTGCGCACCGCGGACGACGACGGCGTGGGCCAGATCGTCGACCACCTGGTGGGCCTCGGTCATCGCGAGATCGTCTACGTCGACGGCGGCAAGGGCGTCATCGCCACCGACCGGCGCCGCGGTTACCGCGCGGCCATGCGCCGGCACGGCCTGGACGCGTACATCCGGATCCTGCACGGCGACCACACCGAGGGCGCGGGTGAGCGCGCCGCCCGCAAGCTCCTCGACGGGGGTGGTCTGCCCACCGCCGTGGTCACCTACAACGACCAGTCCGCCATCGGCGTCCTGGCTGCCTTCGCCCGCGCCGGGGTTCCCGTCCCGGGTCAGGTCTCGGTGGTCGGGTACGACGACGACACGCTGTCCCGGCTGAGCTGCTTCAACCTCACCACGGTCAGCCAGGGTGCCCGGGAGCAGGCCCGGTACGCCGTGACCGCCGCCGTCGAACGCCTCGACGAGCACCGCACCGAGCCCCGCGAGGTCGTCCTCACCCCGCGTCTCGTCCTGCGCGGCACCACTGCCCTGCCCCCGGCGTGAACAACTTGCTGGTGCCCGCGACAGACGGCCGGGTTCACCGCCCCGCGGGGCGGGCCCGGAGTTCCCGGCCACGGCGGTGATCAGGACACCGGCGACGTGGCGGTGCCGCTCGCCGGTGGCTCGTCCCGGTCTCTTCAACGGGCGTTTTCAGCGGGCGCGGGCGGGAGCGTCGTCGGTTCGTCCCTCCAGGGCCCGCAACACGGCCGTCATGTCCTCGGCGCCGTGGCCCCGGTCGACGGTTTCGCCGTACAGGGCCTGGCAGATGTCGAGGAGCGGTGAGGCGACCTCGGCCTTGCGTGCTGCCTCGGCGATCAGCCGGTTGTTCTTGAGCACGTCCGAAGCGGCCGCCTGGACGGTGAAGTCGCGGGCCAGCAGCTTCGATCCCTTGACGCGGGACACATCGCTGGCCATCGGGCCCGCGTCCAGGACGTCCCGGAGCAGGCCTTGGTCGAGCCCCTGCCGGTCAGCGAAATGAAACGCCTCGGTCAGGCCGGTGACCATCGTGATCAGGAACAGGTTCACGGAGAACTTCATCAGCAGTGCGCCGGGGACGGCACCGCAGTCGAACACCTCGTGGCACATGGGGGTGAGCAGCGGGCGCACGGGCGCCACCGCCTCGCTGTCACCCGCCAGCATGCCCACGAGTGCGCCCCGCTCGGCGGGTACGCGGGAGCCGGAGACGGGGGCCTCGACGTAGCGGCCTCCCGCGGCCCGGACGTCGTCCTGCAGACCGGCGGAGTACTCGGCCGAGGTCGTGCCCATGTGGACGACGGTGTGTCCGGCGACTCGCGCGGTGAAGTCCGCAGTGCCGCACCCCAGCACGGCGTCCATGGCGGCCTCGTCGGCGAGCATGAGGATCACCGTCGCGGCCCGGTCGAAGACCTCGGCCGGGCTCGCGGCGACCTCGGCACCCGCCGTGCGCAGGGGTTCGCACCGGCCGGGGGTGCGGTTCCACACGACCAGGGGTGTTCCGGCCCGGGCGAGGTTGAGGGCCATGGGCTGTCCCATGACTCCGAGGCCGACGAAACCGACATCCATGCTCCACTGCCTTCCCGGGCTGAGCCCCTCGACGTCCACGCCGGCGCGGAGGCGAGCCGACGCCGTCGCCGTCGCCGTCACGACCACCACCGACTATGACAGCGGTCATAGTAGCCGTCGCTATGACAGCGGTCATAGGCTGTGGCCGGAGCTGCTCGCGGTGATGGAGGACGACGATGAAGGCGGCAGGGGCGGAGACCGGACGAGGGCCGCGTGAGCGGATGGTCTTCAGCGCGGCCCAGCTCATCCGGCGCGACGGGGTCGCCGCCACCGGCATGCGTGAGGTCGCCGCGCACGCCGGGGCGCCGCGGGGCTCCCTCCAGCACTACTTCCCCGGAGGCAAGGAGCAGCTGGTCAACGAGGCGGTCGGGTGGGCCGGCCGGTACGCGGCGAACCGTGTCGCCCGCTTCCTCGCCGCGCTGGACAGGCCCACGCCCAGCGGGCTGTTCGCCGAGATGGTGCGCCAGTGGACCGACGAGTACCGCACGGCCGGGTTCGCGGGTGGCTGCCCGGTGGCGGCGGCCACGGTGGACTGCGCGGAGTCCACCGCGGCCACGCGAGAGGCGGCGGCCGCCGCGTTCGCCGCCTGGACGGAGCCGGTGGGCCGGGCCCTGGCGGGGCTTGGAGTGCCCGACGAGCGGACCGGCGCGCTCGCCACTCTCATGATCAGTTCCCTGGAAGGCGCCATCCTCATCGCCCGCGCCGAGCGGGACGTCCGCGCCCTGACGACCGTGGCCCGCGAGCTGGGACCCCTTCTCGACGCCGCGGTGCGCAGGGACGGTTGAGCACCCTCAGCCCTGATCGGACGAACCTCCAATCTTGGAACGGGTGAGCCGCGCGGTCTTCTGTCGAACCGTGACTTGATTCATAGTTGGCGGACGCGAATGGAAACTGAATTCCACATTACGGAATTCTCCGCCTCGGAGGATGCCAGTGCAGCAGTCCACACCGTCCCTACCGCACCGCGCCGCACGTCTGCTGCGCACCTCGCTCTTCACCCAGGTCGCCTGCGCTCTCCTCCTCGGAGTCGTCGTGGGGCGTCTGTGGCCCGAAGTGGGCAGTGCCGTCCAGCTCCTCGGCGACGGGTTCGTCAGGCTCATCAAGGCGGTCATCGCGCCACTGGTGTTCTGCGTGGTGGTCACCGGCATAGCCAAGGCCGGCAACCTGCGAGCGTTCGGCCGTATCGGCCTCAAAGCCCTGATCTGGTTCGAGGTGGCGACGACGCTCGCCCTGGTCCTCGGGCTGGTGGCGGGCAATCTCACCCAGCCCGGCGCGGGCATGAACATCGACCCCGCCGGCCTCGACGCGAACGCCGTCGACGCCAAGACCGGTGGTGGTTCGCTGCCGTCGACCAGCGAGTTCGTACTGCACTCCCTGCCCGACAGCGCGATCGGAGCCTTCGCCGAGAACTCCCTCCTGCAAGTGCTCGTCCTGGCGTGCCTGGTGGGCGCGGCGCTGCTCCACCTCGGCCACACCAAGGTGCCCGCGATACTCCCGGCCGTCGAGCAGGCCCAGGAGGTCGTCTTCGCTGTCGTCGGGTTCGTCATGCGGCTCGCGCCGCTCGCCGTCTTCGGTGCCACCGCGCACCTGGTCGGTGAGTACGGCCTGGGCGTCATGTCGACATACGGCAAACTCATCGGGGTCTGCTACGCGGTAGCCCTGCTCTTCCTCCTCATGCTCTCGGTGGCCCTCAAGGCGTTCACCGGGCTGAGTCTGTGGAAGTTCGTCCGCTTCACCCGCGAGGAGATGCTGCTCGCGCTCGGCACCGCCTCCAGCGAGAGCGTCATGCCGCGCATGATGCAGAAACTGCGCCGGGCCGGTTGCCGTGACGACGCGGTGGGCCTGGTCCTGCCCACGGGCTACTCCTTCAACCTCGACGGCGCCTCGATCTACCTCTCGATCGCCACGCTGTTCATGGCTCAGGCCGTGGGTGCCGACCTCAGCCTGGGGCAGCAGATCACCGTCGTCCTGATGCTCATGCTCACCAGCAAGGGCATGGCCGGAGTGCCGGGTTCGGCGTTCCTCGCCCTGTCGGCGACCGCCTCCGCCCTGGGTGTCATCCCCGCCGGGGCCGTGGCGCTGCTGCTCGGCGTGGACCGCATCATGGACTCCATGCGGGTGGCCACCAACCTCCTCGGGAACTGCGTGGCCGCTTTCGTCGTCGCCCGCTGGGAAGGCGCACTGGACACCCGGCGGGCGCAGAAGGTGCTGGCCGGCGGAGCCGACTCCGCGCCGGAAACCGACCAGGAAACCCCCCTGCCCGAGGCTCCCGTCGGCAGCCCCCTCGCCACCCCCGCGCTGAAGGCCGACACGGCCCCGGCCGCCCCGGTGGCCCGCGCGGACTGAAGGGCGCTACCCAGGACGTCGACGCGGCCGGTGTCGAGAGAGCGGATCGCGGCCCGGCCGATTCGACACCAGATGAGTCAGCGCCGCACGGCTCTAGACATCGGATCTATTCCCCGGCGACGATGTTCGCGCCCTCGACATGTGTCGAGCTGGCTGTCAGTCGCTCTGCGAAAGAGCCGATGAATAGGGCCGGGAGAACTTACCGTGATCAATGAATCCCAGCTGCGGCGACGGGGCATCCTCAAGTTCGGCGGTGGCCTCGCCTTCGCACCTCTGATCACCCAGCTGACCGGCCGGGCTCCTGTGGGGCAGGCCGTTGCCGCAGGGACCGACGCACCGACGGGCGTCGTGTGGCCGGTCCTGTCCCGCGAGGCGCTGACATACTCCGTACCGGCCATGGACTGGCAGTCGCAGGCCCTGCCGATCGGCAACGGCCGACTCGGCGCCATGCTCTTCGCCGATCCCCACGAGGAGCGCGTCCAGTTCAACGAACAGAGCCTGTGGGGCGGTGTCAACGACTACGACAACGCCCTCGCGGGCAAGCCGGACAGCGACTTCGACACCGGCATGACCGGCTTCGGCTCGTACCGGAACTTCGGTGACCTCCACGTCACCTTCGCTCCTCGTGCGCGCCCGAAGATCACGGCTCCGGGGGGACCGTACAGCAGCTCCTCGACAGAAGGCGTCGACAAGACGTACGACGGTGATTCGGCCACCAAGTGGTGCATCGAGGGGCCGGGCTCGAAGGTGCAGTGGCAGGTCGAGCTCCCGGAACCCGTCGCGGTCGCGTCCTACGTTCTGACGAGCGCCAACGACGTACCCCAGCGCGACCCGCAGGAGTGGACGCTCTCCGGTTCCGCCGACGGCGCCACCTGGACCACGCTGGACAGACGCACCCTGGAAGCGCCCTTCGAAAGCCGCTTCCAGACGAAGGAGTTCACCTGCGCCGGCACCACGGCCTACCGCTTCTACCGGTTCGACTTCGTCCCCAAGGCAGGCGTCAGCCACTTTCAGGTGAGCGAGATCGGTCTGTCCGGTGTCGACCTCGGGGCGGGCGGTGCGATGTACCTGTCTTCGCCGAGCGGCCACTCCAAGGGGGCAGGCGCCCGGACCGGGCGCCGGGCCACGGACCTCTCGTCCTCGGTGGACGGTGATCCGGCCACGGTCTGGCGGGTCGGGGCAACCGCGCCCGCGGTCGTCTGGCAGGCAGATCTGACCCAGGCGGTCGTCGTCACCTCGTACGCGCTGACGGCGGCCCCGGACCGTCCGCAGGACGACCCCCGGCGATGGCGGCTCGAGGCGTCGCAGGACGGGCGGGCCTGGACGACCCTCGACACGCAGAACCCCGGAACACCCTTCGCCGAGCGCGGTGAGAGACGGACCTTCCGGGTCACCAACAGCACCGCCTACCGCGCCTACCGGCTCACCCTGACCCCCGGCGCGTCCTCAAAAGCCCTCCAGATCGCGGAGATCGCGCTGGCGGGCAAGGGCTTCGACACCCGCACGCAGCGGACCGTCGTCGACTACCGGCGCACCCTCGACTTCGTGAACGGCGTCAACGTCACCCGCTTCGGCGCGCCGGGACGGCGGGTCCTGCGCGAGGCCTTCGCCGGCCGGTCCGCGGACGTCATGGTCTTCCGGTACACGTCGGAGCATGCCAAGGGACTCTCCGGAGCGATATCCCTCACCTCCGGACAGGAGAAGGCCCCGACGACCGTCGACGCCGGCGCCGGGCGGATCGCCTTCAGCGGGGTCATGGGCAACGGCCTCAAGCACGCGTGCACCGTCCAGGCCGTACACACCGACGGCGACCTCCGCGCCGACGGATCGATCCTCCGGTTCAGCGGCTGCACGACCCTGACCCTGTTCCTCGACGCCCGCACCGACTACAAGCTCGACGCCGCCGCCGGGTGGCGCGGAGCCGATCCGGAGCCGGTCGTCGCCAGGACGCTCCGCAAGGCGGCCGCCCGGTCCTACGGCCGACTGCGCGACGAGCACACCGCCGAGACGCGCGCCCTGATGAACCGTGTTTCGGTCGCCTGGGGCACCTCCGACGACGCGGTCGTCGCCCTGCCGACCGACACCCGGCTGGCGCGGTACGCGGCCGGTGGCCAGGACCCGGCACTCGAGCAGACGATGTTCGACTACGGCCGGTACCTGCTGATCAGTTCCTCTCGCCCGAACGGCCTGCCCGCGAATCTCCAGGGCCTGTGGAACGACAGCAACCAGCCGGCGTGGGCCTCCGACTACCACACCAACATCAACGTCCAGATGAACTACTGGGGCGCCGAGACGACGAACCTGCCGGAGTGCCACGAGGCGCTCGTCCGGTTCATCGAGCAGGTGGCGGTGCCCAGCCGCGTGGCGACCCGCAACGCCTTCGGCGAGGACACGCGCGGCTGGACCGCCCGGACCAGCCAGAGCATCTTCGGCGGCAACGCGTGGGAGTGGAACACCGTCGCGAGCGCCTGGTACGCACAACACCTGTACGAACACTGGGCGTTCACGCAGGACATGGACTACCTCCGCACCGTCGCCCATCCGATGATCAAGGAGATCTGCGAGTTCTGGGAAGACCATCTCAAGGAGCGTGAGGACGGACTCCTCGTAGCGCCGAACGGCTGGTCCCCCGAGCACGGGCCTCGCGAGGACGGCGTCATGTACGACCAGCAGATCATCTGGGACCTCTTCCAGAACTACCTGGACTGCGAGGCGGAGCTCAAGGCGGACCCGGCCTACCGCGCCAAGGTCGCGGACATGCAGGCACGTCTCGCACCGAACAAGATAGGCAGGTGGGGCCAGTTGCAGGAGTGGCAGGAGGACATCGACAGTCCCACCGACATCCACCGCCACACCTCGCACCTCTTCGCGGTCTACCCAGGCCGCCAGATCACCCGTGAGACCCCCGACTTCGCGGCCGCCGCCCTCGTCTCGCTCAAAGCCCGGTGCGGGGAGAAGGAGGGTGTTCCGTTCACGGCGGCGACGATGTCCGGCGACAGCCGCCGCTCATGGACCTGGCCCTGGAGGGCGGCCCTCTTCGCCCGTCTCGGAGACGGGCACCGCGCCCAGATCATGCTGCGGGGACTGCTGACCTACAACACGCTGCCCAACCTGTTCTGCAACCACCCGCCCTTCCAGATGGACGGCAACTTCGGTGTCACGGGCGCCGTGGCGGAGATGCTCGTGCAGAGCCACGACGGCGTCATCCATCTGCTGCCCGCACTGCCGGACGACTGGAAGGCGAAGGGCTCCTTCACCGGGCTGCGGGCCCGTGGCGGCTACGAGGTCAGCTGCACGTGGCGGAACGGGAAGGTCACGTCGTACAGGATCGTCGCCGACCGGGCCCGGAACCGGAGGAAGGTCACCGTGCGGGTGAACGGCGTCGACAAGAAGGTGAAGCCGGCCAAGCCCTGACGGCAGCACCGGCTCACCGGACGGGCCCCTGTTTGACCTTGACACGGTGACAAGGCGTTCACTGTCCGCCGAGGAGGTGGTCTCCATGACGACCACGGGGCAGGGGACGGATGCGCTACGAGCGCTCCAAGGGCTGGAGGACGACCGGTCGTCCGTGCGGCTGCGGGCCGCTCTGGCGGTGGGTACGACGCCCGACCCGCGGTTCGTGGGCAAGCTCGTCGAGCGGTGCGCGGTCGAGCCCGAGTTCTTCGTCCGCGACATGCTGACCTGGGCGCTCACCCGCCACCCGGTGTCCCTGACGCTCCCCGAGCTGCTCCGTGAAGCCCGCTCGGGGCACGCGCAGGCACGGAGCCAGGCGGTGCACACACTGTCCAAGATCGGGGACCGGCGGGCGTGGCCGGTGATCACACCCGAGCTGCTGTCCGACGCCGACGACGAGGTGGCGCGGACCGCCTGGCGGGCCGCGGTCGTGCTCGTGCCGGAAGGTGAGGAGCCCGCCTTGGCGGAGGTGCTGGTGACGCAGCTCGGTCGCGGTGGGCGGGAGACGCAGCTGAGTCTCAGTCGCGCGCTGGTCGCGCTGGGCGAGATGATCGTGCCTGCCCTGCTCGCCGCGACGAAGGCAGCTGACCCGCACGTGCGCACGCACGCGCTCGCCACACAACGGCTGCTGCTCGACCCGGACACCGGATTCGAGTCCGCCATCGAGGAGGCGAAGCGCGTCGTGGCCCTGGGCGGGTCCGGCCGGGAGGGACGATAGGGCGTGTTGATCGGTGAGGTGGCGCGACGGTCCGGGGTCAGCGCCCGCATGCTCCGGCATTACGAGTCGCTCGGGCTGGTGCGTCCTTCGGGACGTACCGGCTCCGGCTACCGTGAGTACGCCATGGAGGACATCCAGCGGATCTTCCATGTCGAGAGCCTGCGGTCGCTGGGCTTGTCGTTGCGTGAGATCGGACGCGCGCTGCACGATCCCGGCTTCGCACCCGCGGCGCTCGTCGACGACCTCATCCGGCAGACGCGCGAACGCATCGCCGCCGAGACGGAGTTGCTCACGCGGCTGCGCCGGATCCATGCCGCGGATCCCGACGGCTGGGAGGACGTCCTCCAGGTCGTCGCGCTCCTCCAGGCTCTGGGTTCGAAGAGCCCCGACGCGCGCCAGCGCGCCGCCCTTTCGTCGGGCGAAGAGGTTCCGGTGCCCGTGGAGGCCCTGGTCGAGGCGGCACTGAGCGAGACGGATACGAACGTCGCCGGGGCTCTTCGCTGGGCGCTGGCGCGTTCGGGCGACGGCGGCCTGGCACTCCTGGCGGAGGGCCTCGGCTCTTCGGAGGCCGCGGTGCGGGAACGTGCCGTTCAGGCCCTCGTCGAGATGCCCGGTGGTGAGGCCACCGCGCGGCTGCGGGACGCCCTCGCGAACCCCGACGTCGTGGTCCGCGGGTATGCGGCTCTGGCGCTCGGGACACGTGGTGCGGCCGATGCGGTCCCGACACTCCTGGACATGATCGTGGAGGGAAGGAACGACACCGACGCGGCCGACGCGCTGAGCGTGCTGTCGAGTGACAGCTCCCTAGCCGACCGGATCGCGACCGGACTCGTCGACCGCCTCGCTCACGGCGCCACCGAAGCGCCCGCACGCGGACGGCTGACCCAGGCGCTGGCGGGCATCCCGGGGCCCGAGGCGTCCCGGGCCCTCATGGAGCTGTCACATGACGAGGACCGCGCCGTCGCGCTGACCGCGGCCTACCTGCTCCGGCTGCGCGACGAGTCCGGTCGCTGATGACGGTCAGTGGTGGGCGTGAACCACCGCATGTCCCTTGCCGCGGCCGATCATCCACTTGTTGACCGGCGTGGTGATCACGAAGGCGACCGCGAACCCGCCCAGCAGGGCGGCCCAGAACAGCCCGTCGGACAACTCGGCGTCCATCGCGCCGGGGGTGAGGGCGACGATGCCGTTGTCCACGATCTCCATCACGGCGATGGACACGGTGTCGGCGGCGAGTGCGACCTTGACAGCGCTCCTGAGATCCAGGCCGGCCCGGCGGACCGCGAACAGCGTGAAGGAGTAGCCGAAGAGGAACGCGAGCACGATCGCCAGGATCATGGTGGGCACGTTGCCCCACACCAGCGCCGTGCCGATGACCATGCCCAGAATCTCGCCGATGGCACAGCCGGTCAGGCAGTGCAGGGTCGCCCTGACCGCCATCCCCCAGGACGCTCCGGTGTGCCCGTCCTGGTCCGCGTGGTCGTGCATGGTGCCGGCGTGCTGAGCGCTCTGATCCATGACCCGTCCCCAATCCCGTCGAGCGAGACCCGGCCTGTGAGTCCCACACCTCAGGACTGTATACCCCTGGGGGGTATCGAGCCAAGGGGTGGGGTGCGGGGCAGGGGTGCGGGGCAGGGGTGCGGCAGGGATCCCGGAGGGCGCACGAGCTCGCTCAGATGTCTTCGTGGACGGTGAAGCGGACAGGTTCGGTGACGCCTGCTCGCTTCAGGTCCTCGACCGCGGTTTCCATACGGCTGAGGCGCGACCGCAGCGCTTCGGCCTCGGCATTGCCCGGCTGGGCACGCAGGGCGAGCCGTGTCACGGGGTGATGGTGGTGGCCGCCCGTGGGACCGCTCCACGGAGGATCGAAACTCCACGGAACCGGCCCGGTCAGCTCGTTGGCGGCCATCCAGTCGTCGATGCGTGCGTCCACCCAGCCGTGAAGCTTCCAGAAGATCGGGTTCACATGGGCGGAATAGGTGTCGGCGAGCCAGTTGTAACTGGAGTCGTCCCACTGGGGGTCGACACTGAAATCGACCCCGCCCTGCCGGTAGGAGGGCATTTCCGCCGCCCAGCGCAGATGCATCTGGTTGTGGATGCCGAACTCGATACGGGCGCCGAGGCGGCCAAGTGTCATCTGACGCAGCTCCGCCGGGTTCGTGAACAGGGCCTCCCAGTCCCGGATCCGGTTGAACGCCGCCTGCGTCTTGGCTTTTCCGATGGCGTCGCTGGTGCCGGTGTCGCCCGGGATGTCGAAGGGGGCCGGGACCGGGTATTCAGTGTCCTCCGGAGAAGGAACGGCCGGCCACCCTTCCACGCGAGGGTGCTGCGGGTCGCCCAACTCGGTGAGGATCTCGTTGACCGTGCCGATCATCTCGCGGTGCATGAAGAGGAAGTCCTCGCCCGAGCCGTTGTCGAACTCGACCGACCGTCTGCCGGTCACAGGGTCCGGCGCCGACAGGGACTGGCGCGGCGGCTCCCAGCCGTGGTGGCGGAACACCTCTCGCTCCTCCGGCGTCAGAACCGCCCAGGAGTCACGCGCGGAGTGCCACAGCATGTGGTGCAGACGCATGGCCCGGTCGGCCATGGCGTCTGTCACGGGCTTGGGAAAGGTGCTCATTCTCTTCCACTCCTGGTTCCACTGTGACGCGGAACGTCTGCTGATGCATCCGGGTGCACCGGTCCGACGGGGTCGACATACCTCTCCTCTTGCGCTTGGCTGCACATCAGGCCTTTTCATGATCCGGGGGGATTCCTGTGAACCGCACTGTCCGCGCAGCCGTCTTCACCGTCGCCGTTACTGGTCTCGCGCTCGGCCTGAGCTCCTGTTCCGAGGCGGTCGACCAGGTCGACAAGGCGGTGGACGAGACGTACGAAGTCACCTACGAGGTCACCGGGAAGAACGTCGACTCGATCGACTTCCACGGCGGCGGGGGCAAGGCCACGAAGCCGAAGATCGAGTCGGTGCCGAACCCCGAGCTGCCCTGGAGGAAGACGGTCACGCTGCGCGGCATCATGCCTGCGGCGGTCATGCCGGTCGCCGAGGACCCCGAAGCCGCCCAGGTGACATGCAGGATCACCTACAAGGGCAAGGCACTCGATGAGCAGACCGCCAAGGACCTGGTGACCACCGGCGGCTGCACCGCGGAGTCCCCGGTCACGGAGTAAGCCTGGACCCCGCTTGCGGACACTCCGGTCCGTACAGCGCGGTCTCGGCTCCTGTGGCCAGGGCCCAGTAGCGGTCGCCGAAGGACCAGTGCCACCACTCGGTGGGGTAGTTCACCGGGCCCACAGCGGCCAGCGCGTCACGGAGCAGCCGGCGGTTGGCCCGCGCTTCAGCACTGATGTGGCCGGCGTCCGTGTAACACGCGCGGTCACTCTCTTCAGGGCTGGCGTTCACCCGGGTTCCCATGTCGAGTTCCCGCCCGTCGGCGGAGACGAGGGTGAGGTCCACGGCGGCTCCGGCGCTGTGCGGCGCGATCTCCGGTGGCGACACGTACCGGCTCGCCGCTTCACGAACCCGCGTCGGCGACCAGCGCGGATGGCCGGCTCGCAGCTCGTCGGCGTACCGCTCGAAGTAGTGGCTCTGCAGGGCGGGTGGCCGGTAGCCCTCGATGAACCACAGCCGGAGGCCGCCCGGGAGCTGCCGCTGAGCCTGGAGAAGGCGGGTCAGCACCCCTTCGCGCAGATAGGCGAACGCGCCTGAAGAGTCCGCCTTGCGGGAGTCCACGGCGAGGGATGCCTCATGCCGGACGTCCACGAGCGGTTCGCCGCAGTCGGCCACCGGGATCGCCGCAACCCGTGGATCCGACATCAGCACGATCTCGTTCATGCACTGATCGTCGCTGATGACCGGCTCTGCGGGGCTGCGAAAACGAGTCGTTCGGAAGTGAAAGACGAAGATCGTCACTCCCGGGAGCGTCGCCGGAAGCCATGGTGGTCGAGGAGCCAGTGGCCGAAGAGGGCGCCGCCGTAGACGACGTAGCCGACGCCGATGAGCCAGGACTCCACTACGAGGACGACTCCGACCGCTCCGTAGCTGATCGCGTTGGTGACGATGAGGGGGGTGAAGACGAAGTGGGAGAACGTGCGCAGGCCGCCCAGGCCCAGCATGGTGGCCGCCGCCCCGGGGAGCAGATCGCTCCATCGGACCTGTCCGCCCAGCAGGAAGCGCTGCCCCCACCAGAAGAACAGCACACCCGACGCCGAGCTCAGCGCGATCCGCTCGGGACCCGAGACAAGACTGCGTGTCTGTACCTCCTGGTACAGGTACGCGGTCATGGCGACCATCCACACCGCTTGGCGCCAGACGCGGTGCCAGGGGCCTGCCGCCAGACCCCAGATCCGCTCGTAGCCGTTCTGCACGCTCCCCCCGAGCGCGACGCCGAACACGGCGAGCGCGACCCCGCCGAGCACGCTGGTCGTGCCGATGACCTTGCGCGGGGGGCTGATGATGTCCGTGAGCAGACGTGCGGACCGCCCGGACAGCCCCATGCCGTCGGCCAGCCACAACGCGAACCCGCCACGCTCCAGAGGGTCGGCGGCGGCGACCACGATCAGCAGCGGCGCCAGTGTGACCAGCGCGAGCGTGGCGAACCCCGTGGCCCGGTGCAGCAACTCCAGATCGCGCCCCTGCCGGACGAGGGTGTGCGCGCCCAGCCGTTCCCACCCGTGGCGCACCGCCCGCCCGAGCCGGTTCACGGCATGCCGACTCGCACCCACGCGACGGGCGCGACCGGTCACCGGCCCGCCAAGGCGCGCGCTGTCTGCGGTCCGGTGCCGATCACCCTTCGCTCGCCTCCCGGTGTGCTGTCCGTCCCCATCGGAAATTCGTTGACCGTTTCGAAATGTCACAAACGCCGCACCCAGGGGGCAGGCCGCAGGCAGGAGCGAAACGCTCGCCGCCGGACTTCACCCGGGCGGTCGGCACTCGTCCGAGTCAGGTCAGCATCACGCGACGGCGGTTCCCTCGAGCTCGACCAGCTGGCCGGGTATCGCCAGCCTCGTCACCCCGAGCATCGTGGTGGTCGGCGCGACCTCGGCGGCGCCCAACCGGGACGCCAGTACGCCGTAGTGCTGGAAGAGCAGGTCGACGTCGGTGGTGTAGACGTTGAGCCGGACGAGGTTAGTCAGGGACATGCCGGCCTCGCGGAGCACGGCCTCCACGTTGTCGAGGCTCAGTGCCAACTGGCCCGCCATGTCACCGTCGTGCTGGGGCTTGCCGTCGTCGCTCATGGCGGTCTGCCCGGAGCAGTACAGGGTGCGGGTGTGCCCGGAGACGATCTCACCCTGGTTGAATCCCATCTCCACCGACCACGTGACCGGGTTGACTGCCGTTCGTTCCACTGCCATCTGAGCTCCGTTCGATGCGTCGGGTCGGGGTGTACGTAGGACCCCCGGATCGGCAACTGCCGTGTCCGGACGTCGAGTTGAAGCCTCTCAATGAATCACGACATCCTGCGTCATGTATTCCCGTAGGGTCTTCGCATGCGCGCCGACCGATTGGTCTCGCTGGTGCTGCTGCTGCGCCGGCGCGGTCGACTGTCCGCGGCCACACTGGCCCGCGAGCTGGAGGTGTCCACCCGCACCGTGCTGCGGGACATCGAGGCGCTGTCCGCGGCCGGCGTCCCGGTCTACGCCGAACGTGGCCGGAACGGCGGCTTCGCGTTGCTGCCCGGTTTCCGGACGGAGCTCACCGGACTGAACCACGACGAGGCCCTCGCCCTGCTGGTCGCCGGAACACAGCGCGGCGCGCAGGTGTTCGGCCTCGGCTCGGCGCTCGCCTCGGCCATGCTCAAGGTGGTTGACGCGCTGCCCGAAAGCTACCGGGACACCGCGGCCGGCGCGGCGCGGCGACTGCTCATCGACCCGGAGACCGACCTCCTCTCGCGCCGCGCGGTCGCGGAAGAGGTGCCCGACAGCGTCGTCGCCGAGGTACGCCGCGCGGTGCTCGCCGGGCACAAGCTGCGCATCCACTACGCGGCTGTGGACCAGGCCCCGAAGTGGCGCACCGTCGACCCGATCGGCCTGGTCACCGTACGTGGCCAGGGTTACTTGCTGGCCACGAGGTCCGGCGCGGACCGCACCTACCGGCTGGCCCGGGTGCTGGCCGCTGAGGAACTCGACCGGCCCGCACAGCGACCGGAGCAGGTCGATCTGGACCAGGCCTGGCAGGAACGCAGCACGCGGTTCCGGACCGGCGGCGACCAAGTCGTCGTGCGGGTACGGGTGAATCCGGCGCGGCGCGAGGAACTGGTGGGCACCGCGCTGGCCGTCCGCGGCGAGAAGATCGACCCGGACGGCTGGTCGAGGCTGGAGGTGACCTTCCAGGACTCGAGACACGCCGAATGGGCGCTGTGGCAGCTCACCACGGACGCGGAAGCCCTCGCCCCGCAGTGGTTGCGCACCTCCCTGCACAACCGCGCCTCCGCGATCGCCGACCGCTACGGATCATCGTCCTGAGGACTGGTACGGCTCCGTGTCGGGCGGGAAACAGTCCGCGCGGTCGTTCCGGCCAGGCGGCTGACCAGGGGCCGCCGCGGTGTCCCGGTCCGTTTGCCGACGGTCGCGGTGGAAACCCGGCGGAGCATGAGCACAGCGCCACGCCGCCTGCGGCGGCAGAACCAGGTCCTGCGGTTCCTGGACCGCCTGGAGCGCGAGTCCAGGGCCGACGCGGTGATCGACACACTCCGCGGAGCTGTCCGTGCCCTGCCGCTGGGCCGCGGCCGGGACCTGCTGCACGGCCGGTGGCTGGGGCACCCGGTGCATCCGCTGATGGTGCAGGTGCCGATCGGAAGCTGGCTGTCGGCGGCGGTTCTCGACCTGCGGCCCGGCCGCTCCCGCGAGTCGAAACTGCTGATCGGGACAGGGCTGGCAGCCGCTGCTCCCGCGGCCGTGACGGGCTGGGTGGACTGGGCGGAACTGCGCCCGGAGCAGCAGCGCGTCGGGCTGGTGCACGCCCTGTCCAACACGGCCGCTGTCGGCCTGTACGCCACCTCCCTCGCCTGCCGCGCCGCGGGGCGCGAGGGAGCGGGCCGTGCCTACGGCTTCCTGGGCTTCGCCGCGGTCGGACTCGGAGGCATGCTGGGCGGACACCTGGCCTACCGGCAGGGTTCGGGCGTCAACCACGCCGAGGAGGTTCCGCACGTCGTCTCGGAGGGCTGGCACCGGATCGGAGGTGTCGACGAGTTCCCGTCCGGTCAGCCGGTGCGGCGCAACGTGGACGACGTGCCCGTGCTGGTGGTGCGCGAGACCGGTGGTGAGATCCACGCCCTGGCCGAGCGGTGCAGCCACCTCGCGGGACCGCTGGCCGAAGGCACCGTCGCCGACGGGTGCGTCCGGTGCCCGTGGCACGGCAGCGTCTTCCGCCTCTCCGACGGCTGGAACGTACGGGGCCCCGCCACCGCACCCCAGCCCTCCTTCGAGACCAGGATCACCGACGGCCACGTGGAGGTCCGCCTGCGCCACCAGGACGGCGGACGGCGTGCGGAGCGGGACCGGGAGCCGGCCGGGCAGGGGAGCGGAACGTGAGCAGGTGCCGTTCATGGACATGACCACAGTGGTCGACGGCCGTCCGGTACGGAAGCTGCGCGGATTCCTGCGGCGCACCGAACGGAGCTATTCGGCAGGGCACGACCGGCCGCTCGGCGGATATCTCGGGGCCATGGCGGGCTTCGCGGCGTTCACGGCGGCCTGGACCACGGCTGTCCGGCGCCACGGCCGCCCGCTGCCCGACCGCCCGGAACCCTGGGACGTCGTCCTGACCTCGGTGGCCACGTTCCGCCTCAGCAGGTTGCTCAGCAAGGCATCGGTGACCAGCCCGCTGCGTGCCCCGTTCACTCGGTACGTCGGACCGCAGGGCCCGGCCGAACTGCACGAGGAGGCGCAGCCCGAGCAGGGCAGGCACACCGTCGGCGAACTCGCCACCTGCCCGTTCTGCATGAGCGTCTGGGTCGCCTCGGCCCTGACCGCCGGCCGGCTCCTGTGGCCCCGTGCGACCCGAACCGCCATGGGCACGCTCACCGCCCTGGCCGGGGCCGACGCCCTGCAACTGGCGTACGGCGTTCTCATGCGGCGGACGACCGGCGACTGACCGGGCAGCGGCGGCGCCGCCCGGTCAGCGGGTGAGCAGGCAGGCCAGAGTGCCCGCGCCGACAGCGCAGGGGAGGAGGGCGCAGGCGACCGCCGCGTGACGTCTGAGGAGGGCGCGGCGGAGCGTGCTGTAGCGGGCCTCGTACTCCTGGCACAGCTGTTCGGCCCGCCGGGCCGTGGCGAGCAGCAGCTGACGGGTGACGTCGAGGCGCCGGCGGACGTAGTGGCCGGCGACTTCCTCCGCTTGTGCGGTGGTCAGCCAGGGCATCACCGCGCAGAGGTCTTCCGCCTCGCGCCGCGCCTGGGCGTGATGGGCGTGAGCCAGCAGGTAGCCCTCGGCCTCGTCGGCCAGATTGCTGTGCGGCTCCCCGGCCGGCGCCCCAAGTCGGTCACGTCTCATGGCCGTGTGCCCTTGTGCCCCTCGGCGTCGACGGCGTCGCGTTTGCCGGTGTTCTCGGACTCGTCCAGCGCGGCCACGTCGGGGTGGTGCAGATCGAAGGCGGGGGACTCGGAGCGGACGCGCGGCAGGGTGACGAAGTTGTGCCGCGGCGGCGGGCACGAGGTCGCCCACTCCAGTGAACGCCCGTACCCCCAGGGGTCGTCGACCGGAATACGTTCGCCCTGCTGGGCGGTCTTCCACACGTTGTACAGGAACGGCAGTGTGGACAGGCCCAGCAGGAACGCGCCGATCGAGGAGACGGTGTTGAGCGTGGTGAAGCCGTCCGCGGCGAGGTAGTCGGCGTACCGGCGGGGCATGCCCTCGGCACCGAGCCAGTGCTGCACCAGGAACGTGGTGTGGAAGCCGACGAACAGCGTCCAGAAGTGGATCTTCTCGATGCGGTGGTCCAGCATCGTGCCCGTCATCTTCGGCCACCAGAAGCTGAAGCCGCCGAACATCGCGAACACGATCGTGCCGAACAGCACGTAGTGGAAGTGCGCGACCACGAAGTACGAGTCCGTGACGTGCCAGTCCATCGGCGGGGAGCCGAGGATGACGCCGGTCAGGCCACCGAAGAGGAACGTGACCAGGAAGCCGATGGCCCACAGCATGGGAGGTTCGAACGACAGCGAACCCCGCCACATGGTGCCGATCCAGTTGAAGAACTTCACCCCCGTCGGTACGGCGATCAGGTACGTCATGAAGGAGAAGAACGGCAGCAGCACCGCGCCGGTGGCGAACATGTGGTGAGCCCACACCGTCACCGACAGCCCGCCGATGGCGATCGTCGCGCCGATCAGACCCGTGTAGCCGAAGATCGGCTTACGGGCGAAGACGGGGATGATCTCGGTGATCACACCGAAGAACGGCAGCGCCAGGATGTACACCTCGGGGTGCCCGAAGAACCAGAACAGGTGTTGCCAGAGGACCGCGCCCCCGTTCTCCGCGTTGAACACCTGCGCCCCGAAGCGGCGGTCGGCCTCCAGCACGAGCAGGGCCGCCGCCAGGACCGGGAACGCCAGCAGCACCAGCACCGAGGTGAGCAGCACGTTCCAGGTGAAGATCGGCATGCGGAACATGGTCATGCCGGGGGCGCGCATGCAGATGATGGTGGTGATGAAGTTGACGGAGCCGAGGATGGTGCCGAACCCGGACAGGGCCAGGCCCATGATCCACATGTCGCCGCCGACGTAGGGGGTGCGTTCGCCCCCGCTGAGCGGGGTGTAGGCGGTCCAGCCGAAGTCGGCGGCTCCCTGGGGGGTGAGCAGACTGGCCAGCACGATCAGGCCGCCGAAGAGGAACAGCCAGTAGGACAGCATGTTCAGCCGCGGGAAGGCCACGTCCGGAGAACCGATCTGCAAGGGCATGACCGCGTTGGCGAATCCGGCGAACGTCGGCGTCGCGAACAGCAGCAGCATGATCGTGCCGTGCATGGTGAACGCCTGGTTGTACTGCTCGTGGGACAGCAGTTGCAGCCCTGGCCGTGCCAACTCGGCCCGGATCGCCATCGCCAGGGCCCCGGCGATCAGGAAGAAGCCGAACGACGTGATCAGATACAGGTGCCCGATCTTCTTGTGGTCCGTCGTGGTCAGCCAGGAGACGATCACTCGGCCCGGGCCCCGGACCCGACGCTCGGCCGCCGGTACTGGAGTGGCCGGTTCGGTGTGTGTCGCCATGGGCTCCTCGATCGACAGCGGTGGTGCGGGGGACGGGTGAAGCGGGATGCTCAGCACGGAGGAAGCTAGTCGTGCCGATTCGTCCCCTCGCGTGGCCTCGCCCTCCGCTGAGCCGAACGGCCGAATGATTCGTTCCTACGGGCGATGCCCTGTCTTCATCGTGAGGCCCGGCCCGATCGAAGCCGCTGTGGCCCGTTCCAAGGGGGACGAGTCGGCCGCGGGTGCAGCTGGCGCAGCCGGGTGAACCTGTACGGCCCCGTGAGCGAGCGGTGGCCGGAATGCGACCCAGTGGAAGGCGACGAGCGCCGGGAGGCGTTCCGGCGTCTGGTGCGGCTGCTGACCGTGCATGAGACGGCCGAGGAGGAGGTCGTCCACCCCTTCGCCCGGAGGGCCCTGCCGGGCGGTGAGCAAGTCGTTGAGGACCGTCTCGCCGAGGAACGGGCCGCCAAGGAGACCCTCGCCGCGCTGGACGAGCTGGACACCGACGACCCGAAGTTCATGCTCCAGCTGATGAAGCTCCGCAAGGACGTGCAGGAGCACGCGCGTGCCGAGGAGCGCTACGAGTTCACCCACATCCGCCGCAGCACCGACGTCCCGTCGGCCACGCGAGCGCCCGAGTGATGCGAGGGGAGGTACGCATACGTGGCGCGCGCCGCGCGCGAGCCGCTCAGCCGGTGCGGTACAGGGCCGTGAGCAGTTCGACCGCGGACTGGGTGGCGGGGTGCGGATCGTCCCGCCACCAGGCGAGGCGTACGACGATCGGCTCGGCGTCGAGGACCGGCAGGTAGGCGACGCCCGGCCTCGGGTACTGGTGGGCGGTGGACTCCGCGGTCATGCCCACGCACCGGCCGCTCGAGATGACGGTGAGCCAGTCGTCGACGTCGTGGGTCTCCTCGGTCGCCGGACGCGAGTCCGGCGGCCAGAGCTCCGGGGTGGTCGTCCCGGTCCGGCGGTCTACCAGCAGGGTGCGCTCCGCGAGATCGGACAGCCGGACCGAGCTGCTCGAGGCGAGGGGATCGTCGGCGGAGACGGCGGCCACGCGCCGCTCCAGCCCCACGATGGCCGAGTCGAATCGCCGGTCGTCCAAGGGCCTGCGGACCACCGCGAGGTCGCACGCGCCTTCCCCGAGACCGGCGGTGGCGGAGTTGGACCGGATCAGGTGCAGATCCGTGGCGGGGTGTGCCTTCGTCCAGCGGCGCTGGAAGGCGGACGTGTGCCGGCCCACGGCCGACCAGGCGTAGCCGACCCGCAGGCTCGTGTGGCCCGAGGCGGCCTCCCGGACCAGGTGATCCGCCTCGGTCAGCACCCGCCTGGCCTGTGCGACCACCCTCAGCCCGGCCGCCGTCGGCGTCACCTCCCGCGAGGTGCGGCGCAACACCCTGACGCCCAGGGCCCGTTCGAGCGAGGCCAGGGTCCGGGACACGGCGGCCTGGGAGACGCCGAGCGCGATGGCAGCGTCGGTGAAGGTGCCCTCGTCCACGATGGCGACGAGGCAGCGCAGGTGCCGGAGCTCCAGATCCATGAGTGCAGCGTATAGATGGCGGCACTGATGCATTTTGTGAAGGCGAGGTCGTTCCACACGATCGGCACATGAGAGCCGATGCCCCTTCCGTCCCCACGGGACGTACCGCCGCGCCCTTGCCTCCCGACCCGTCCCGAGGACGTCTGGCCGGGGTGGCCACCATGATCGGCAGCGGTCTGTCCAACCAGACCGGCGCCGCGATCGGTTCCTTGGCCTTCCCCGTCCTCGGACCGGTCGGCGTCGTCGCCGTCCGCCAGTACGTCGCGGCCGTCGTGCTGACGGCCGTCGCACGCCCCGGGCTGCGCAGCCTCACCGGGTGGCAGTGGCGGCCGGTGCTGGGACTGGCCGTGGTGTTCGGGACGATGAACCTGTCCCTGTACACCGCCATCGACCGGATCGGACTCGGCCTCGCGGTGACTCTGGAGTTCCTGGGGCCGCTGGCCATCGCCCTGGGCGGAGCGCGCCGCCGGGTCGACGCGCTGTGCGGGGTGATCGCCGCGGCGGGCGCCGTCACGCTGATGCGCCCGCGGCCCTCGACCGACTACCTGGGCCTCGGGCTGGGTCTGCTGGCCGCGTGCTGCTGGGCCTCGTACATCCTGCTCAACCGGGCCGTGGGCCGCCGCGTTCCCGGCGCGCGGGGGTCCGCGGCGGCCGCTCTCGTGTCCGCCGTGATGTTCCTGCCCGTCGGTGTCGCCGTCGTCCTCCGGCATCCTCCGAGCGTCGGCGCGGTCGGCTGCGCCGTCGCCGCCGGTGTGCTCTCCTCGGCCGTGCCCTATCTCGCCGACCTGTTCACCCTGCGCCGAGTGCCCGCGCAGGCGTTCGGCCTCTTCATGAGCGTCAACCCGCTCCTCGCCGCCCTCGTGGGCTGGATCGGACTCGGGCAGGGGCTGGGCGGCCTGGAATGGGCGGCCGTCGGGGCCGTCGTCGCCGCCAACGCCGTCAGCATGCTCGCCGGGAACCGTCGGTGTACGGGGGTTGACGCACCGGAGCCGCAGCCGGGCGTCGGCGCACGGCCGGTCGAAGCTGTCGCGGACTCGCACCCCGCGGGCTGAGCTGCCCGGACCGGCCGCGCCGGAGGCCCCGGCGCGGCCGGAACCAGACACACGTGAGGGGCCGCGTCGCGGGTGTGTCCGAGGGATGCGGCCCTCATGTACGCGCGGGCCGGGCGACGTCCGGCCGACGGATCCGGCCGACTCCGTCCGGTTCCGGCCGACCCCTTGACCCCCGGCGACCTCCTCCCCGATGCTCGGTTGCGTATAGCGGTGCGTGTATCTGATGGGGCAACTCATGGAGCGAGGCGCCCGCGCGTGTTTCCCGTCTGAGGAGCAGCTCATGGCTCACGAGGTTCGTGCCGTCGTCGCCCGGAAGAAGGGCGCACCGGTTTCCGTCGAGACGATCGTCGTCCCCGATCCCGGTCCGGGTGAGGCGCTGGTCGAGGTCGAGGCGTGCGGCGTCTGCCATACCGACCTCCACTACCGCGAGGGCGGGATCAACGACGAGTTCCCCTTCCTCCTGGGGCACGAGGCGGCCGGTCGCGTCGAGGCGGTGGGTGAGGGCGTCACCGGCGTCGAGCCCGGTGACTTCGTCATCCTCAACTGGCGGGCCGTCTGCGGCCAGTGCCGGGCGTGCAGCAAGGGCAAGCCCTGGTACTGCTTCGCCACCCACAACGCGACGAAGCCGATGACGCTGCTCGACGGCACCCCGCTCTCACCCGCCCTCGGCATCGGTGCCTTCGCGGAGAAGACGCTGGTCGCGGCCGGACAGTGCACCAAGGTGGACCCGGCTGCCCCGGCAGCGGCGGCCGGGCTGCTCGGCTGCGGTGTCATGGCGGGCTTCGGCGCAGCCGTGAACACCGGTGCCGTCGGCCGGGGGGACTCCGTCGCCGTCATCGGCTGCGGCGGTGTGGGAATGGCCGCCGTCGCGGGCGCCCGGCTCGCCGGCGCGTCCAAGGTCATCGCCGTCGACATCGACCGGCGCAAGCTGGACCGGGCCATGACCATGGGAGCCACCCACACGGTCGACGGGGCCAAGGGCGACGTCGTGGAGGCGGTGCGCGAACTCACCGGAGGCTTCGGCGCGGACGTCGTCGTCGAGGCGGTCGGCCGCCCCGAGACCTACCGGCAGGCCTTCTACGCCCGGGACCTGGCCGGCACGGTCGTGCTGGTCGGGGTGCCCACCCCGGAGATGAAGGTGGAGCTGCCGCTGCTCGACGTCTTCGGACGGGGCGGCTCGCTGAAGTCCAGCTGGTACGGAGACTGCCTGCCCTCGCGCGACTTCCCGGCCCTCATCGACCTGTACCTGGGAGGCCGGTTCGACCTGGACGCCTTCGTCTCCGAGACGATCGGCCTCGGGGACGTGGAGGAGGCCTTCGAGAAGATGCACCGCGGCGACGTGCTGCGCTCCGTGGTGGTGCTGTGATGGCAGGCGCACCCCGCATCGAACACCTCGTCACGAGCGGTACCTTCAGCCTCGACGGCGGCACCTGGGAGGTCGACAACAACGTCTGGATCGTCGGTGACGACGACGAGGTGGTCGTCATCGACGCGGCGCACGACTCCGACGCCGTCCTGGAGGCGGTCGGTGACCGGCGCCTGTCGGCCGTCGTGTGCACCCACGCCCATGACGACCATGTGCGGGCGGCGCCGGACGTCGCTCTCGCCACCGGCGCCCCCGTCCTCCTGCACCCCGACGACCAGGTGCTGTGGAAGACGGCGCACCCGAACCGGCGCCCCGACGGCCCGCTCGCCGACGGCGACGAACTCGTCGTGGCGGGCATCGGCCTGCGTGTCCTGCACACACCCGGACACGCGCCGGGGGCCGTGTGTCTGTACGCCCCCGACCTCGGGGCACTGTTCAGCGGCGACACGCTGTTCGCGGGCGGGCCCGGCGCGACCGGACGCTCCTACAGCGACTTCGGCACCATCATCACCTCGATCGGTGAGCGCCTGCTGACGCTCCCGGGGCAGACGGTCGTCCACACCGGACACGGCGCCACGACCACCGTCGAGGCGGAAGCCCCGCACCTGGAGGAGTGGGCCGCCCGCGGCTGGTGACACGGGCGCCGCCGCACCCGGCCGGGGTGGCCGAAGGCCCAGGGCTCTCCTCCTGCAGAGCGAGACCCGCGGACACGACCCACCCCGGCCGCGACGGCCCGCTCCGGCGGGTTCGTCGCCCCGTCCTCGCGACGACTGCCGAGCCTCGACCACACCCCCTGTGAGGGGCATCCGCCGTGTCGGCCCCTGGCTCGCCGTCTCGAATCCGACACGCCGGCGCTGCCGACGTCCCGGTTCTGACGTGTTGACCCCTCCTGACCTGCGTTTCTCATAGTGCAGGTCGTTGCGTCCAGCGCAACGCAAAATAGGCCGCCGGGTGTCCCGTGAACTCCTTGACAAGGGTTTGTGAGCGCCTCCAAACTGGCGTTGCGTTCACCGCAATCCGTTCCGCTATACGCACCGAGGTGTCATGATGATTCCCGCGTGCCGTCTCGTGGATCTGCCCCGAGGCGAGGCCCACAGGCTCGACATCGACCCGCCGGTCTCGGTGTTCCACACCGATGACGGCGAACTCTTCGCCATCGACGACACATGCACCCACCAGGACGCCTCGCTCGCCGACGGCTGGCTGGAGGGATGCGAGGTCGAATGCCCGCTGCACGCCTCGAAGTTCAACCTCAAGACCGGAGCCGTGGACGCCCCGCCGGCCAAGCTCCCGGTGCGCACACACGAGGTCTTCGTCGAGGACGGCATGATCTACGTCCGGCTGTCCACGTCAGCCCCGAACCTGCCCCCCTGCATCGCCGCCCGGCTGGCCGGGGGCGTCGCGTGAGGACAGTGGCCGTGGTGGGCGCGTCGCTGGCCGGTCTGTCAGCGGCGCGCTCGTTGCGCAAACAGGGATACGACGGACGGCTCGTCGTCATCGGCGACGAGATCCATCGCCCGTACGACCGTCCGCCCCTGTCCAAGGAGTTCCTGGCCGGTGGTATCGGCGAAGCCGATCTCGCACTGGAGCCGGACGACGAGGATCTGCAGGCGGAGTGGCTGCTCGGAGCCCGCGCCGCCGGGCTCGACAGCGCGCCCCGCACCGTGCGGCTCACCGACGGCAGGGAGGTGCGGGCCGACGGCGTCGTCATCGCCACCGGCGCCTCCGCCCGGACCCTGCCCGGCATGGACGGACTGGCCGGTGTGCACACCCTGCGCACCCTGGACGACGCCCGCGCCCTGCGGGACGAACTCGCCCGGGGCGGACGCCTGGTCGTGATCGGCGGCGGCTTCATCGGCGCCGAGGTCGCCTCCACCGCCTACGCTCTCGGCCTCGACGCGACCATCGTCGAGGCGGCGCCCACCCCCCTGGCCGGACCGCTCGGCGCGACCATGGGGAGCATCGTCTCCGCCCTCCACGCGGACCACGGGGTACGCCTGTTGTGCGGCGTGGGCGTCAAGGGGCTGAGCGGTGAGACCCGCGTCGACGCCGTCCTGCTGGAGGACGGCCGCAGCATCCCCGCCGACATCGTCGTCGTGGGTGTCGGGGCCCGTCCCTGCGTCGACTGGCTGCACGGCTCCGGCGTCGAGCTCGACGACGGCGTCAAGTGCGGTGCGGACGGCCGGACCAGCCTCGCCGGGGTGGTCGCGGTCGGCGACTGCGCCTCCTGGTACGACCCGCGTGCGGGCACCCACCGCCGCGTCGAGCACTGGACCGGCGCCCGGGAACGCCCCGACGCGGCCGTGGCCGCACTGCTGTCCTGGGGCGAGTCCGAACCGGGCATACCCCGGCCGCCGTACTTCTGGTCCGACCAGTACGGCGTGAAGATCCAGTTCGCCGGCAACGCCGCCCGCGCCGACAGCGTGAGCATCGAGGAAGGCACCGCGGACGACCGCGACATCCTGGCCGTCTACCGCCGTGCCGGACATCCGGTCGCCGTCCTCGGGATGAACCAGCCGCGGCTGTTCATGCGCTGGCGCAAGCAGCTCGCGGCCAAGGCGACCTGACAGGGACCGTCGGTGCCCCGGCAGGTTCGTAGACCTCGCCTTCACAGCCGCTGTCGCGCACGGCAGCAGCGGTGCTCCTTGCTCGACGACGTCCGGTGTCGCCCTTCCCGGCGCGTGCATGCCCCGATCCACGACGTTTCCCCGAGGAGTGCATGTGACCTCGACCGGTCTGCCGGAAAGCCTGATCGCCACCCTCTCCGGCTCCTCCTACACGGACCCGGAGATCTTCGCCCAGGAGCAGGAACACATCTTCGAGGCGATGTGGTTCTGCGCCGTGCGCTCCGCCGACCTCGCCAGGCCCGGTGCCTACCGCACCGTGGAGGTGGGCCGCGAGAGCATCCTCGTCACCCGGGCACGGGACAACTCCGTACGCGCCTTCCTCAACGTCTGTCGGCACCGCGGAGCCAAGCTCTGCACGGCTCGGACCGGCGAGGTCAAGCGCGCCTTCCAATGCCCCTACCACGCCTGGACGTACGACCTGACGGGCAAACTCGTCGCGGCGCCCAACCTCACCAAGATGCCCGACATCGGCCGCACCGAGTACGGCCTGGCAGCCGTGGCCACCCACGAATGGCTCGGCTATGTGTGGGTGTGCCTCGCCGAGGACCCACCCCCCTTCGACGAGGTCCTGCGGGACGTGGCCGCGCGTCTCGGCGACACGGAGTCGATCGAGCACTACGGCATCGAGGATCTGGACATCGGCAGACGCATCGTCTACGACGTCCAGGCGAACTGGAAGCTCATCGTCGAGAACTTCATGGAGTGCTACCACTGCGCGACCATCCACCCCGAGCTCACCGAGGTGCTCCCGGAGTTCGCCGACGGGTACGCCGCCCAGTACTACGTGGGACACGGTGCGGAGTTCGGCTCCGAGGTCAAGGGCTTCACCGTCGACGGCTCGGAAGGTCTCGACCGTCTCCCCGGCGTCACCGAGGACCAGGACCGCCGTTACTACGCGATCACCGTCCGGCCGCAGGTGTTCATCAACCTCGTGCCCGACCATGTGATCTTCCACCGGATGTATCCGGTCGCCGCGGATCGCACCGTCGTCGAGTGCGACTGGCTCTACCTCAAGCACGTCGTCGAGAGCGGCAAGGACGTCAGCCGGTCGGTGGAGCTCTTCGACCGGGTCAACCGGCAGGACTTCGACGCGTGCGAGCGCTGTCAGCCCGCCATGAGTTCCCGGCTGTACGCCAAGGGCGGCGTGCTCGTGCCCAGCGAGCACCACATAGGCGAGTTCCACGCCTTCGTCCAGGAGCGGCTGGACGCGGGCCGGCCGCGGTAACGGCGTCCGGCGGGCTATGTGCCCGGCCTACGGGGCGGGCGTCGAGGAGGGAGCGGCGGGGTCAGCCCAGGTAGCCCATCCGATGGCTGATCTCGTCCGCGCCCTTGACCAGGACCGGGGCGAGGTCGTGCATACGGTCCTCGGTGAGCCGGTACGCGGGTCCCGAGGCGCTGATCGCCGCGATGACCTCTCCGTCCCTGTTCCGAACCGGAGCGGCCATGGCGTGCAGCCCCGCCTCGAACTCCTCCAGGGTCCAGGAGTAGCCACGCTCCAGCGCCTCGGCGAGGTTCTTCTCGAGCTTCGTCTTCGCGGTCAGCGTGCGGGGCGTCATCTTCTTCAGACCTGCCACCGACAGCAGCGCGGCACGCTCCTTCGGCGGCATGTGGGCCAGCAGGATCTTGCCGCTGGACGTGGCGTGCAGCGGCGTCAGCTGGCCGACCCAGTTGAACGCGGTGACGGCACCGGGACCGCGCACCTGGAACAGGTTGATCGCGTACTGCTCCTGCATCACGGCGAGGTTCACGGTCTCGCCGATCTCCTCGGCGAGACGCTCGCAGACCGGGCGGCTCTGCTGGGTGATGTCGATACGTCCCGTGACCGCGCCGGCGAGCCGCACGATGCCGAAACCGAGGCGGTACTTGCCGCGTTCGCCCGCCTGCTCCACCAGACCACGTACCTCCAGAGCGCCGAGCAGCCGGAACGCGGTGGACTTGTGGACACCGATCTCGGCGGCCACCTCGCTGACGCCGGCCTCACCGCGCCGGGCCAGGATCTCCAGCACGGTGATGGCGCGGTCGACGGACTGCACCCCACCGGTCGGCGCACTTGTCGTTTCGTTATCCGGATGGTAGTTGCTCACGGCGCAACTATACGGCCGATAAACATAGCCGACAGCGGTGCAGGTCATGGGGTTGGCACAGACAATCGAGAAGTTGCGCTGTTCGCAACCTGGTGCGCATGAAGATGCCGGTACTAGCATGCCGCGCATTCTCAACGGCGCTAGCGAGACGAGGCCTCATGGCTCAGTTGCAGTACGACTTCGTCATCGTAGGTGGTGGATCGGCCGGCAGCGCACTGGCCAACCGGCTCTCCGCCGACCCTGGCAACCGTGTGCTGGTCCTGGAAGCGGGCAGGCCGGACTACCCCTGGGACGTCTTCATCCACATGCCCGCGGCACTGACCTATCCGATCGGCAGCCGCTTCTACGACTGGAAGTACGAGTCCGAACCGGAGCCCCACATGGGCGGGCGGCGCGTCTACCACGCGCGAGGCAAGGTGCTCGGCGGTTCCAGCAGCATCAACGGCATGATCTTCCAGCGCGGCAATCCCATGGACTACGAGCGCTGGGCCGCCGACCCCGGCATGGAGACCTGGGACTACGCGCACTGCCTGCCGTACTTCCGGCGGATGGAGAACTGCCTCGCCGCCGACCCGGACGACGAGTTCCGCGGGCACGACGGGCCCCTCGTCCTCGAACGCGGTCCCGGGACCGGCCCTCTCTTCGAGGCCTTCCTCAAGGCCACCGAGGAGGCGGGTCACGCTCCCACCCAGGACGTGAACGGCTACCGGCAGGAAGGTTTCGCCAGGTTCGACCGCAATGTGCACCGCGGACGCCGGCTGTCGGCCGCGCAGGCGTACCTCAAGCCCGTGCGGAAGCGGCCCAACCTCACCGTCACCACCCGCGCCCTGGTCACCCGCGTCCTCTTCGAGGGCAAGCGGGCCGTCGGCGTCGAGTACCGGCGCGGTCGCGGCAGACCCCAGCGGGTCCGTGCCCGCGAGATCATCCTCTGCGGAGGCGCGATCAACTCCCCGCAGCTGCTCCAGCTCTCCGGCGTCGGCAACGCCAAGGAACTTCAGGCGCTGGGCGTCGACGTCGTCCACGATCTGCCGGGTGTCGGCGAGAACCTCCAGGACCACCTGGAGGTGTACATCCAGTACGCCTGCAAGCGGCCCGTCTCCATGCAGCCCTACCTCGCGAAGTGGCGCGCCCCCTTCATCGGCCTGCAGTGGCTCTTCCGTACAGGGCCCGCCGCGACCAACCACTTCGAGGCGGGCGGCTTCGTCCGCGGCAACGACGACGTGGACTACCCCAACCTGATGTTCCACTTCCTGCCCGTCGCGGTCCGCTACGACGGCTCCGTGCCCGCCGGAGGGCACGGCTACCAGGTGCATGTCGGACCCATGTACTCCGACGCCATCGGCTCGGTGAAGATCAGGAGCAAGGACCCGGCCGAGCACCCCGCGCTGCGCTTCAACTACCTGTCCACCGAACAGGACCGCCGCGAGTGGGTCGAGGCCGTCAGGGTCGCCCGCAGGCTGCTCAATCAGCCCGCCATGGCCCCGTACAACGCCGGTGAGATCTCGCCCGGACCGTCCGTCGAGACCGACGAGGAGATCCTCGCCTGGGTCGCCAAGGACGGCGAGACCGCGCTGCATCCGTCGTGCACCTGCAAGATGGGCACCGACGAGATGGCGGTCGTGGACCCGGCCGACCTGCGGGTGCACGGGGTGGAGGGGCTGCGGGTGGTCGACGCCTCCGTCATGCCCTACATCACCAACGGCAACATCTACGCGCCGGTGATGATGATCGCCGAGAAGGCGGCCGACCTCATCCTCGGCAGGGAGCCGCTGCCGCCGTCCACCGCCGGGTACTACCGCTACCGCGACGCAGGCGCGTAACCTGCGGTTTTCAGACAGCCGACGGGCCCGGGAGCGAATGTTCCGGGCCCGGGGGTGTCGCGTTCTCCGGGCTGCCTCCTTGGCAAAACCGTCATCCGCCAACCCCTTGACGCGGGTTCCCGCCTTCCGCAGAGTGTTCCACCACAAGCAATGCGGTGCGCGATGCGCAACGCGATTCGCCGAAGGGCTCCCGACGTGGCAGACCTGTTCGTGGACGGCAAATGGCGGGATCCGGTGGCCGGAGGCCACCGGGACATCCGTTGTCCCGCCGACGGCACGCTCTCCGTGACCGTGTCCGAAGGCACCCGCCCCGACGCCGAGGCGGCCATCGCCGCGGCCCGCCGGGCCTTCGACGAAGGGCCCTGGCCGCGCACCCCCGAGCGCGAGCGCGGCGCGCTCCTGCTGCGCACCGCCGACCTCCTCGAACGCGACGCCGACGCGTTCGCCCGCGCCGAATCGCTGGACACCGGCAAGCGGCTGGTGGAGAGCGAGTACGACATCGCCGACGTCGTCTCCTGCCTCCGCCACTACGGAGGCCTCGGCGGCACCGACGCCGGCCGGGTGATCGACACCGGCCGGGACGACGCCGTCAGCCGCGTCGTGTACGAGCCGATCGGCGTGTGCGCACTGATCACCCCCTGGAACTACCCGCTGCTCCAGGCAAGCTGGAAGGTCGCCCCGGCTCTCCTCGCCGGCAACACGATCGTCCTCAAGCCCAGCGAGCTCACCCCTTCCACCTCGATCCTCCTGATGCGGGCCCTCGAGGAGGCCGGACTCCCGGACGGAGCCGCCAACCTCGTCCTCGGGACCGGGCCGGAGGTGGGCGCACCGCTCGCCGAGCACCCCGCCGTGGACATGGTGTCCTTCACCGGCGGCCTGGACACGGGCAGACGCATCATGGCCACCGCCGCCGCGACCGTGAAGAAGGTCGCGCTGGAACTCGGCGGCAAGAACCCCAACGTCGTCTTCGCCGACGCCGACTTCGAGACGGCCGTGGACTTCGCTCTCACGGCCGTCTTCCTGCATTCCGGGCAGGTCTGCTCGGCCGGCGCCCGGCTGATCGTCGAGGACGCGCTGCACGACCGGTTCGTCGACGAGGTGGTCCGCCGTGCCCGGCGGATCCGGCTCGGCGGCCCCTTCGATCCGCGAGCCGACACCGGAGCACTGATCTCCGCACAGCACCTGGCGAAGGTCGAGGCGTACGTCGCGGCCGGACTCGCCGAGGGCGCCGTCCTGCGGTGCGGAGGCGAACGCCCCGACGACCCGGGCCTGGAAAACGGCCACTTCTACCCGCCGACCGTGCTCGACGCGTGCGGTCAGCACATGCGCGTGGTGCACGAGGAGTCCTTCGGCCCCGTCCTCACCGTGGAGCGCTTCACCGACGAGGACGACGCCGTACGCATCGCCAATGACACCGAGTACGGGCTCGCCGGCGCCGTCTGGACGCAGGACGCCGGCAAGGCCCAGCGGGTCGCCCGCCGGCTCCGTCACGGCACGGTCTGGATCAACGACTACCACCCCTACGTACCGCAGGCGGAGTGGGGCGGGTTCGGGCTCTCCGGCGTGGGCCGCGAGCTGGGCCCGACCGGCCTGGACGAGTACCGGGAACCCAAACACATCTGGCAGAACATCCAACCCCGGCCGCAGCACTGGTTCCGCGGCTGAACGCCGAAAAGAGGTCGAACATGACCCCAGCAACGACCGAGGCGCCGCGGCGGCGCGATACTCCTGAGGACCGGGCGCCCACCCCGGTCATCTCCGTGCGCGAGCTGTGGAAGGTGTTCGGGCCCAAGGCGGACCAGGTACCGGGCTCCGAGGAACTGCGCGGGCTCACCCGCCGCGAACTGATGGACCGCACCGGATGCACCGCCGCCGTGCGCGACGTGAGTTTCGATGTCGCGCCCGGCGAGGTCTTCGTCGTCATGGGCCTGTCCGGCTCCGGCAAGTCCACCCTGGTCCGCTGTCTGACCCGGCTGATCGAACCCACCGCCGGCGAGATCCTCTTCGAGGGCGAGAACATCCGCGACGCGGACGCGGGCCGCCTGCGCGAACTGCGGCGCAGCAAGTTCTCCATGGTCTTCCAGCACTTCGGGCTGCTGCCGCACCGCCGGGTCGTCGACAACGTGTCGTTCGGTCTGGAGATCCGCGGCATGAGCAGAGCCGAGCGCACCAGGCGTGCGCTGGAGGTCGTCGAACTCGTCGGCCTCTCGGGGTACGAGAACTCCTACCCCGACCAGCTCTCCGGCGGTATGCAACAGCGCGTCGGCCTCGCCCGCGCCCTGGCCGGCGACCCGGACGTGCTCCTCTTCGACGAGCCGTTCTCGGCGCTCGACCCGCTGATCCGGCGGGACATGCAGAACGAGGTCGTCCGGCTGCACCACGAGGTCGGCAAGACGATGGTGTTCATCACCCACGACCTGTCCGAGGCGCTGCGGCTGGGCGACCGCATCCTCATCATGCGCGACGGCCGGACGGTCCAGTGCGGCACCGGCGACGAACTGGTCGGCGCCCCCGCCGACGACTACGTACGCGACTTCGTCCGGGACGTGCCCCGCGGGGACGTCCTCACCCTGCGGTGGATCATGCGTCCTGCGGAGCCCGACGACCCCCTGGACGGTCCCGAGCTGGGTCCGGACGTCGTGGTGAAGGAGGCGACCCGGGCGGTGCTCGCCGCGGAGAAGCCGGCCAAGGTCGTCGAGAACGGCGAGCTGCTCGGCATCGTCGGTGACGAGGAGATCCTCGCGGTGGTCGCCGGACAGGAAGGCGACGCGTGATGACCGTCGCGATGGAGAAACCGCAGAAGACCGGGATCGAGGAACAGCCACCAACTCCCGCCCGGCGCGTGCCGGTGGTGGGCCGCTCCCTGGTGGTGGCCGCGATCCTGGTCGTCTGGCTGGTGCTCTTCGCCGTGCTGCGCGGCAGACAGACCCTGTCCCTCGCGGCGGCCGACCTGACCGATCTGCACCGGTGGTTCAACGACGTCAACGACTCGATCG
Organism: Streptomyces sp. NPDC006372; assembly: GCF_040612515.1. Lineage (NCBI taxonomy): Bacteria > Bacillati > Actinomycetota > Actinomycetes > Kitasatosporales > Streptomycetaceae > Streptomyces > Streptomyces sp. NPDC006372. The sequence goes on from NZ_JBEXQJ010000009.1 coordinate 119,937, forward strand.
GCGCCAACCGCAACTCCAACCCGCTCTTCCTCTACTTCTTCAACGAGATCCGCCTGGTCATCGACTCCCTGGTGACCTTCGTCCAGGAGCTGATCTCACAACCGACCACCGGCCGCCCGGTTCCGCAGATCGGCTGGCTCGGTGTCGTCGGCATCGCCGGATACGTCTCGTGGGCCGTCGGCAACTGGCGGGTCGCGCTGCTGACGGTGGCCGGCTTCACCTTCCTGGGCCTCCAGGGCCTGTGGCAGGAGAGCATGGACACCCTGGCGCTCACCGTCTCGGCCGTTTTCGTGGCGCTCCTGTTCGCCATCCCGCTGGGTGTGTGGGCCGGGCTGTCGGACCGGTGCAACCGGATCATGACACCGTTCCTGGACTTCATGCAGACCATGCCGACCTTCGTCTATCTGGCGCCGCTGACCCTGTTCTTCCTGATCGGGCCGGCCTCCGCCACGATCGCCACCGCGATCTACGCGGCACCACCGGCGATCCGCATCACCGCGCACGCCATCCGCTCGGTACCGGAGACCACCGTGGAGGCGGCGGACTCGCTGGGCGCGACGCGGCGGCAGGCGCTGCTGAAGGTCCTGCTGCCGATGTCGAAGCGGACCGTGGTGATGGGCGTCAACCAGACCATCATGGCCGCCCTGGCCATGGTGACCATCGCGGCCCTGATCGACGCGCCCGGCCTCGGCAAGACCGTCGTCCAGGCCCTGCAGTCGCTCGACGTCGGCACGGCCTTCAACGCCGGTCTGGCCATCGTCGTCCTGGCCATCGTGCTGGACCGGGTCACCACCGCGGCGAGCGGGCGGGCGGACAGCGCCCGCGGCTCGGACAGTCCCTTCCTCAAGTGGCGGCGGCAGCTGCTGGCGGCCGGGGGAGTGGCCGCGCTGGTGCTGGTGTACCTGTCGCACACCTATGTGTGGGCGGCCGAGTTCCCCGGTGAGGGCGGCGTCGGCAGCAGCATCGCCAAGGCGGCGGCCGACGTGACCGCCTGGGCCCAGGACAACCTCGCGGGCCTGACCAACGCCTTCCGTGACGCCCTGACCAACGGTCTGCTCAATCCGTTCCAGGCCCTGCTGACCGAGTCCCCGTGGTGGCTCGTCGGCGCCGCCCTCGTCGCGGTCGGTGCGGTGCTCGGCGGATGGCGCGCCGGGGCCACCACCGCCCTCTGCGTGGGCCTGCTGGTCGCCACCGGTGTGTGGTCGGACGCCATGACGACGCTGGCCTCCACCGCGGTGGCGACCGTGCTGGTGATGCTGCTCGGCGTCGTCCTCGGGGTGTGGATGGGACGCAGCACGCTGGTGGACCGGCTGCTGCGGCCCTCCCTGGACGCGGCGCAGGTCATGCCGCCGTTCGTCTATCTCGTGCCGTTCCTCGCGCTGTTCGGCGCGACACGGTTCACGGCCATCGTCGCCGCCGTCGTCTACGCGGCGCCCGTCGCCATCAAGATCATCGCCGACGGTGTGCGGGCCGTGCCCGAGACCACCGTGGAGGCGGCCACGTCCACCGGGTGCAACACCTGGCAGATCATCACCAAGGTCCAGCTCCCCATGTCACGCGGGGCACTGACCCTCGCGACCAACCAGGGCCTCATCTACGTGCTGTCGATGGTCGTCGTGGGCGGCCTGGTGGGAGCGGGCGCCCTCGGCTACGACGTCGTGGCCGGCTTCTCACAGGGCCAGCTGTACGGCAAGGGACTCGCGGCCGGGCTCGCCATCGTCCTGCTCGGAGTCATGTTCGACCGGATCACTCAGGCAGCGGCTCGCCGCACCAGCGCTTAAGGAGCAGCACACCATGGCACGACACTGGAGAGCCGGCGCGGCCGGCCTGGCCGTCCTCGGCCTCACCCTCACGGCCTGCGGGGGCGCGAAGGTCGGCGACGACAGCGCGGGCGGCTCGGGCGGCAAGGGCAAGTGCGGCACCTTCAACCTCGCGATCAACCCGTGGGTGGGCTACGAGGCGAACGCGGCGGTCCTCGCGTACGTCGCCGAACACGATCTCGGCTGCAAGGTCGAACAGAAGGACCTCAAGGAGGAGATCGCCTGGCAGGGCTTCGGCACGGGCGAGGTCGACGCCGTCGTCGAGAACTGGGGCCACGACGATCTGAAGAAGAAGTACATCACCCAGCAGAAGACGGCCGTCGAAGCGGGCCCAACCGGCAACAAGGGCCTCATCGGCTGGTACGTGCCGCCGTGGCTGGCGAAGGCGCACCCGGACATCACCGACTGGAAGAACCTGAACAAGTACGCGTCGAAGTTCAAGACCTCGGAGTCGGGCGGCAAGGGCCAGCTCCTCGACGGCGACCCGTCGTACGTCACCAACGACGAGGCCCTGGTGAAGAACCTGAAGCTGGACTTCAAGGTGGTGTACGCGGGCAGCGAGACCGCGCTCATCCAGGCGTACCGCAACGCCGAGAAGAACAAGGAATGGGTGATCGGCTACTTCTACGAGCCGCAGTGGTTCATGTCCGAGGTGCCGCTGAAGAAGGTCAGCCTGCCCGAGTACAAGACGGGCTGCGACGCCGACGCCGAGAAGGTCGCCTGTGACTACCCCGTGTACAAGCTCGACAAGATCGTCAGCGCCAAGTTCGCCAAGTCGGGCAGCCCGGCCTACGACCTGGTGAAGAACTTCAGCTGGACGAACGACGACCAGAACACCGTGGCCAAGTACATCGCGGTGGACAAGATGGCGCCCGAGGCCGCGGCGAAGAAGTGGGTCGAGGCCAACCGCGGCAAGGTCGACGCCTGGATCAAGTAGGGCGCCGACCGCCCCCTGTGAACCCCCGCCGGGAGGGCCCGGCAGGCTGTGCCGTCAGCCTGCCGGGCCCTCCCGTTTTCTGGTGATTCCGCCCTGTCGCCACCGGGCGTTTTTCCGCCGTCGCGGACCCCTTGACACGTTTCTTCACGGCGGGCACATTGAGTTGCGCAACCTGAACCTTGTTGCGCAGGTAGCAACTGGACGCTTACAACGTCGGAGGTGCGGCGATGGCGGGACCCCGGGTGGTCATCATCGGAGCGGGCGTCGTGGGGGCAGCGCTCGCCGACGAGATCTCCGCGCGAGGCTGGACCGAAGTGACCGTGGTCGACCAGGGCCCGCTGCCCGCCACGGGGGGATCGTCGTCGCACGCCCCGGGCCTGGTCTTCCAGACGAACCCCTCCAAGACCATGACCGAGATGGCCCGTTACACCGTCGAGAAGTTCTGCTCGCTCGACGTCGACGGGCAGCCCTGCTTCCTCCAGGTCGGCGGCCTGGAGGTGGCGACCAGCCCGGAGCGCGTCGCCGAACTCCAGCGGCGCCACGGCTGGCTCAGCTCCTGGGGCGTCGAGTCGCGGCTGCTCAGCAGCGAGGAGTGCGTCGCCCAGCACCCGCTCGTCAATCCGGACCGGGTCCTCGCCGGCCTCCTCGTGCCGACGGACGGTCTCGCCAAGGCGGTCCTCGCCGTCGAGGCGCAGATCCGCCGGGCCACGGAGCGCGGCGTGCGCTTCCTCGCCCGCCACGAGGTCCTCGACGTCCCAAGGGCCGAGGGTGAGGTGACCGGCGTCCTCACCGACCAGGGAGAGATCCCCGCCGACATCGTCGTCTGCTGCGCCGGCATCTGGGGCCCGAAGATCGCCCGCATGGTCGGCATGAACCTCCCGCTCACGCCGCTCGGCCACCAGCTCGCCTGGACCGGCCCGGTGCCGGCCCTGGCCGGCCAGACGCAGGAGGCGGTCCGCCCGATCCTGCGCCACCAGGACGCCGACCTCTACTACCGCGACCGCTTCGACGGCCTGGGCATCGGCTACTACGGCCACCGCCCGATGCCGATCTCCGCCGACGACATCCTCTCCGTGGACGAGGCCGAGGAGATGCCCTCCGTCCTGAAGTTCACCGAGGAGGACTTCGAGGAGGCCTGGAGCGAGACGCAGTCACTGCTTCCCGCGACGAAGGACGCCAAGGTGGAGGAGGGCATCAACGGCCTGTTCTCCTTCACCACCGACGGCCTGCCGCTGCTCGGTGAGTCCCCGGACGTCAAGGGCTTCTGGGTCGCCGAGGCCGTCTGGGTCACCCACTCGGCGGGCGTCGGGCGAGCCATGGCCGAGTGGCTGGTCGACGGCTACTGCTCCTCGTTCGACCTGCACGAGTGCGACGTCAACCGCTTCGAACCGCACCAGCTCTCACCGGAGTACGTACTGGCCCGCGACTGCCAGAACTTCGTCGAGGTCTACGACATCCTGCACCCCCTCCAGCCGTCGGGGGACCCCCGCCCGATCCGCACCAGCCCCTTCCACACTCGCCAGCAGGAGCTGGGCGCCTTCTTCCTGGAGGCGAACGGCTGGGAGCGGCCCCAGTGGTACGAGGCCAACGCCCGCCTGGTCGAAGGCCGTTCCGTGATCACCCCGAACGACTGGGCCGCGCGGTACTGGTCGCCCATCGTCGCCGCCGAGGCCCAGACCACCCGCGAGACCGTCGCGATGTACGACATGACGGCCCTCAAGCGGCTCGAGGTCAGCGGCCGCGGTGCCGGCGAGTTCCTGGAGCGGTTGTGCACCGGCAAGGTCGCCAAGTCCGTCGGCTCGGTGACGTACACCCTGCTCCTCGACCACGACGGCGGCATCCGCAGCGACATCACCGTCGCGCGGCTGGCCCCCGACCTCTTCCAGGTCGGCGCCAACGGCAACCTGGACCTCGACTGGTTCACGCGCCACCTGCCCGCCGACGGCACCGTCCAGGTCCGCGACATCACCCCCGGTACCTGCTGCATCGGTCTGTGGGGACCGCGTGCCCGGGACGTCCTCCAGCCGCTCACCGACGCCGACTTCTCGGCGACCGGCCTGAAGTACTTCCGCGCCAAGCGTGCCCACATCGGCTCCGTGCCGGTGACGGCGATGCGGCTGTCGTACGTCGGTGAGCTCGGCTGGGAGCTGTACACCACCGCGGACCTGGGCCAGAAGCTGTGGGACACGCTGTGGCGGGCGGCGGAGCCGCTGGGCGGCATCGTGGCCGGGCGGGGAGCGTTCAACAGCCTCCGGCTGGAGAAGGGCTACCGGTCCTTCGGTACGGACATGACCTATGAACACGACCCGTACGAGGCCGGGGTCGGCTTCGCGGTGAAGCTCGACAAGGAGGACTTCGTCGGGAAGGCGGCGCTGGAGCGGCGCAAGGGGGATGTGCGGCGCAGGCTGACGTGTCTCACGATCGATGACCCGAAGGCCGTCGTCATGGGCAAGGAGCCGGTGTTCGACGGGGATGGTGCTGTCGGCCATGTCACCAGTGCGGCCTATGGCTACACGATCGGCAAGGGCATCGCCTATGCGTGGCTGCCGGTGGAGCTCGCGGAGCCGGGGACGGTCGTGCACATCGGGTACTTCGACCAGTCCGTCGAGGCCGTGGTCGCCGAGGAGCCTCTGTTCGACCCCAAGATGTCCCGCCTTCGTGGGTGAGTTCTCGTCTGCGGCTGCGGTGTGGCTTGGCGCGCAGTTCCCCGCGCCCCTGAGCCGCGTCCCACCAAGCCTCCTTGGAAGGAACCCTCCAGGTGACTGCACAACTCCTTGACGGCAAGGCCACTGCCGCCGCGATCCGCAGTGAGCTTGCCGAGCGCGTTGCCAAGTTGACTGCGACCACGGGCCGGGCGCCGGGGCTCGGTACCGTCCTCGTCGGTGACGACCCCGGCAGTCATGCCTACGTCGGTGGCAAGCACCGTGACTGTGCCCAGGTGGGTATCGCTTCCATCCGGCGGGAGCTGCCCGCCGACGCCTCGCAGCAGCAGGTCGAGGCGACGATCGACGAGCTCAATGCCGACCCCGACTGCACCGGCTACATCGTCCAGCTCCCGCTGCCCCGCCATCTGGACGCCAACGCCGTACTGGAGCGCATGGACCCGGCCAAGGACGCCGACGGACTGCACCCCGTCAACCTCGGCCGGCTCGTCCTCGGTGTCGAGGCTCCGCTGCCGTGCACGCCGCGCGGCATCATCGAACTGCTCCGGCGCCACGACGTGCCGCTCGCCGGAGCGCGGGTGTGCGTGATCGGCCGGGGCATCACGGTCGGGCGACCCATCGGGCTCCTGCTCACCCGCAGGTCCGAGAACGCCACCGTCACCCTCTGCCACACCGGGACCAAGGGCCTGGCCTGGCACGTACGCGAGGCGGACATCGTCGTCGCGGCCGCCGGCTCGCCCGGGCTGATCACCAAGGACATGCTGCGCCCCGGCGCGGCCGTCCTGGACGTCGGCATCACCCGCACCGACCAGGGGCTGGTCGGTGACATCCATCCGGACGCCGCCGCGGTCGCCGGATGGCTGGCGCCGATGCCCGGGGGCGTGGGTCCCATGACCCGGGCCATGCTGCTCGCCAATGTCGTCGAGGCCGCCGAGAGGAACGCGAACGCCGTATGAACGCGCTGAACACCCCCCTGGCGGAGCTGGACCCCGAGGTCCACGCCGCGCTCCGCGCCGAACTGCACCGCCAGCAGTCCACCCTGGAGATGATCGCCTCCGAGAACTTCGCGCCCACCGCCGTGATGGAGGCCCAGGGCTCGGTCGCGACCAACAAATACGCCGAGGGCTACCCGGGCCGCCGCTACTACGGCGGCTGCGAACACGTCGACGTCACCGAGCGGCTGGCCATCGAGCGGATCAAGTCCCTCTTCGGCGCGGGCTTCGCCAACGTGCAGCCGCACTCCGGCGCCCAGGCGAACACCGCCGTCTTCTTCGCCCTGCTCCAGCCCGGCGACACCGTCCTCGGCCTCGACCTCGCGCACGGTGGGCACCTCACGCACGGCATGCGCATCAACTACAGCGGCAAGATGCTGGGCGTCGTGCCGTACCACGTGTCCGAGGCGGACCACCTCGTCGACATGGACGAGGTCGAGCGCCTCGCCAAGGAACACCGCCCCAAGATGATCATCGCGGGCTGGTCGGCGTACCCGAGGCAGCTGGACTTCGCGGCCTTCCGCAGGATCGCCGACGAGGTGGGCGCCCTGCTGATGGTGGACATGGCGCACTTCGCCGGACTGGTGGCGGCGGGCCTGCACCCCAGCCCCGTACCGCACGCCCACGTCACGACCACGACGACGCACAAGACGCTCGGCGGCCCCCGCGGCGGTGTCATCCTCACCAACGAGGCCGACCTCGCCAAGAAGATCAACTCGGCGGTGTTCCCCGGCATGCAGGGCGGCCCGCTGGAGCATGTCATCGCCGCGAAGGCGGTGTCCTTCAAGGTCGCCGCGTCATCGGAGTTCGCCGAACGCCAGGCTCGCACCCTCGCCGGCTCCCGCATCCTCGCCGAACGCCTCACCCGGGCGGACGCGGCGGCGGCCGGGGTGAAGGTGCTCACCGGCGGCACGGACGTCCACCTGGTCCTGGTCGACCTGCGCGACTCGGAACTCGACGGCCGCCAGGCCGAGGACCTGCTCCACGAGATCGGCATCACCGTCAACCGCAACGCCGTGCCCTTCGACCCCCGCCCGCCCATGGTCACCTCGGGCCTGCGCATCGGCACCCCGGCCCTGGCCACCCGCGGCTTCACCGAGGCGGACTTCGCCGAGGTGGCGGACGTGATCGCCCTCGCCCTCCAGCCGGAACCCGACGTGACCGCCCTGCGCTCCCGCACCGAGGCCCTGGCCGCCAAACACCCGCTCTACCCCCACCTGTCCGACAACGGAGACGCCCGATGAGCCCCCGCACCCCCGGCGCCGAGCTCCCCGAACACCCCGACTGGCTCTGGCGCAACCCCGAGCCGAAGCGCTCCTACGACGTCGTCGTCGTGGGCGGCGGAGGCCACGGCCTGGCCACCGCCCACTACCTGGCGAAGAACCACGGCATCACCGATGTCGCCGTGCTGGAGAAGGGCTGGCTGGCGGGCGGCAACATGGCCCGCAACACCACGATCATCCGCTCCAACTACCTCTGGGACGAGAGCGCCGGCATCTACGAGCACGCCCTCAAGCTGTGGGAAGGCCTGGCGGACGAGCTCGACTACCCGATCCTCTTCTCCCAGCGCGGCGTGCTGAACCTCGCCCACAGCCTCCAGGACGTCCGCGACAGCGTGCGCCGCGTCGAGGCCAACCGGCTCAACGGCGTGGACGCCGAGTGGCTCGACGCGGACGGCGTCAAGGACGTCTGCCCGATCGTCAACACCTCCCCGGACGTGCGCTATCCCGTCCTCGGGGCCACCTACCAGCCGCGCGCCGGCATCGCCAAACACGACCACGTGGCGTGGGGCCTGGCCCGCTCCGCCGACGCCGCCGGCATCGACATCATCCAGAACTGCGAGGTCACCGGCCTCGACGTGGTCGGCAACCGGGTGGTCGGAGTCCAGACCACCCGGGGGCCGATCGCGGCGGGCAAGGTCGCGCTCTGCTCGGCGGGCCACACCTCGGTCCTGGCCGCCATGGCGGGCGTCGACCTCCCCGTCCAGAGCCACCCCCTGCAGGCGCTGGTGTCGGAGCTGCTGGAGCCGGTCCACCCGACGGTCGTCATGTCCAACGCCGTCCACGTGTACGTCAGCCAGGCCCACAAGGGCGAGCTGGTGATGGGCGCGGGCATCGACGCCTACAACTCCTACACCCAGCGCGGCGCCTTCCACATCATCGAGGAGCAGATGGCGGCGGCCCTGGAACTCTTCCCGGTCTTCGCCCGCGCCCATGTCCTGCGCACCTGGGGCGGCATCGTCGACGTCAGCCCCGACGCGTCACCGATCATCGGCCTCAGCCCCGTCGACAACCTCTACCTCAACTGCGGCTGGGGCACCGGCGGTTTCAAGGCCACCCCGGGCGTCGGCTGGGTCTACGCCCACACCATCGCCCACGACACACCGCATCCGCTGAACGCCCCCTTCTCGCTCGACCGTTTCACCACCGGCGCGCTCGTCGACGAGCACGGCGCGGCCGCGGTGGCCCACTAGGACCACTGGAAGCTTTGGGAGCCGATCCATGCTGCTGATCCCCTGCCCGTGGTGCGGACCTCGCGACGAGGCCGAGTTCCACTACGGCGGACAGGCCCACGTGCCGTACCCGGAGGACCCGGCGTCCCTCACCGACGAGGAGTGGGCCCGCTACCTCTTCTTCCGCGACAACCCGAGGGGCCCCTTCGCCGAGCGCTGGAGCCACACGGCGGGCTGCCGCCGCTGGTTCAACGCCGTGCGGGACACGTCGACGAACGAGATCCTGACGGTGTACCGGGCGGGGGAGGAGCGCCCGGAGACGGTTGAGCCGCGTCCCGTCACTCTGCAGCCGCGTCCAGTCATTCCAGCCCGCCCGGCGTTTGAGGACGAGGCCGTTCAGGCCGAAGGGGGGTCTGGGGGCGCAGCCCCCAGCGGGGGCGAGACAACCCAGCCGTTCCGCCACCCCACCCGGGGCCGAATCCACCGCGACACCCCCCTCACCTTCACCTTCGACGGCACCGAGTACCAGGGCTGCGAGGGCGACACCCTCGCCTCCGCCCTGCTCGCCAACGGCGTCATCCAGACCGGCACCAGCATCAAACTGGGCCGCCCCCGCGGCATCTTCTCTGCCGGTGTCGAGGAACCCAACGCGGTCGTCCAGATCGAGGAACCGTTTCCCGAGCCAATGCTCCCCGCCACCACCGTCGAGCTCTACGACGGTCTCGTCGCGACCGGCCTCCCCGGCCAGGGCCGCCTCGCCACCGCACCGGACCCGGCCCGCTACGACGCCGTGCACACCCACTGCGACCTCCTGGTGGTGGGCGCGGGCCCGGCCGGCCTCGCCGCGGCAGCCGCGGCGGCGCGGAGCGGCGCCCGTGTGATCCTCGCCGACGACCAGCCCGAACTCGGTGGCAGCCTCCTCGGCACGGGTGAACTGCTCGACTGGGTGAGCGAGGTGGGCAACCGGCTGGACGCCGGCCCCGACGTACGCATCCTGCGCCGCACCACCGTGTTCGGCTACTACGACGACAACCACCTCCTGGCCGTCGAACGCCGCACCAACCACCTCGGAGCAGCGGCCCCCGACCACGTCTCCCGCGAACGGGTCCACCGCATCCGAGCCCGCCGTGTCGTCCTCGCCACCGGCGCCCACGAACGCTCGCTGGCCTTCGCGGACAACGACCGCCCCGGGGTGATGCTGGCCGCCTCGGCCCGCGCCTACGTCAACAGGTACGGTGCCCTGCCCGGCCGCCACGCCGTCGTACTCACCACCAACGACAGCGCCTACGCGGCGGCGCTGGACCTCGCCGCCGCGGGCGTCGGCATCACGGCGATCGTCGACACCCGCCCCGAACCGGGGGAGTGGGCGGAGCGTGCCCGGCGGGCCGGTGTCGAGGTGCTGACGGGCCACGCCGTCACCGCCACGGACGGCGCTCCCCGTCTCACCGCCGTCACCGTCTCCCCGTACGGGGAGACGACAGGCCGACGTGAGTTCGCAGCCGACCTGCTGCTGGTCTCCGGCGGCTGGAACCCGGTGGCGCACCTGTTCAGCCAGGCGGGCGGCACACTCCGCCACGACGAGGAGCTCGGCACCTTCGTCCCCGACGTCTCCCGGCAGGCCGTCGAGGTCGCGGGGGCCGCGAGCGGCGTCTTCGACCTGGCGCGGGTCCTCGCCCAGGGGGCCACCGCCGGCGCACGCGCGATCGAGACCGAGGGCTACACCGCCGAGGCTCCGCGACTGCCCCGTGTGCCCGTGCACCCGCGGACACCGCCCATGCAGGTCTTCACCGTCCCCGGCCGGGAAGGCGCCCCGCGTTTCGTCGACCTCCAACGCGACGTCACCGTCGACGACCTGGCCCGCGCGACCGGCGCCGGTATGCGGTCGGTCGAGCACACCAAGCGCTACACCACGGCCGGCACCGCCAACGACCAGGGCAAGACCTCGGGTGTCCTGGCCAGTGGCACCGTCGCCGAACTGCTCGGCGTGGACGTCTCGGCGCTCGGCACGACCACGTTCCGCCCGCCGTACACGCCGGTCTCCTTCGCCGCCCTCGCGGGCCGCGACCGCGGCGCGCTGAGCGACCCGGTCCGTACGACGGCCCTCCACACATGGCACGTCGCCCACGGCGCACTCTTCGAGAACGTCGGCCAGTGGAAGCGCCCCTGGTACTACCCGCAGGACGGCGAGGACATGGAAGCGGCCGTCCTGCGCGAGTGCGCCGCCGCCCGTGAGGGCGTCGCCTTCATGGACGCCTCCACCCTCGGCAAGATCGACGTCCAGGGCCCGGACGCCGGCGTCTTCCTCGACCGGCTCTACACCAACATGATGAGCACCCTGAAGGTCGGCATGATCCGCTACGGCGTGATGTGCCGCCCGGACGGGATGGTCTTCGACGACGGCACCGTCATCCGCCTCGACCGGGACCGCTTCCTGGTCACCACCACCACCGGCAACGCCGCCGCCGTGCTGGACTGGATGGAGGAGTGGCTCCAGACGGAGTGGCCCGAACTGCGCGTCCACTGCACCTCCGTGACCGAGCAGTGGGCCACGGTCGCCCTGGTCGGTCCGAAGTCCCGCGAGGTGCTCGGCTCGCTCGCGCCCCGACTGGCCGTGGCGGGCGACGACTTCCCGTTCATGGCGTGGCGGGACACCACCGTCGCCGGCATCGACGCGCGGGTCTGCCGGATCAGCTTCTCCGGTGAACTCGCCTACGAGATCAACGTGTCGCCGTGGGAGGCCCGCACCCTGTGGGAGGCGCTGTACGAGGCGGGCGCCCCGTACGGCATCACCCCGTACGGCACGGAGACGATGCACGTCCTGCGCGCGGAGAAGGGCTATCCGATCGTAGGGCAGGACACCGACGGCACCGTGACACCGCAGGACCTCGGCATGAACTGGGTGGTGTCGAAGAAGAAACGGGACTTCATCGGCAAGCGGTCCCACGCCCGCGCCGACACCGCCCGCCCCGACCGCAAGCATCTGGTCGGGCTGCTCCCGGAGGACCCGGGTGCGTTCCTCCCCGAGGGCACACACCTGGTCGCCGACGGTGTGCTGCCCGCGCCGCCCGTCCCGATGCTCGGTCACGTCACGTCCAGCTACCGCAGCGCGGCCCTCGGCCGGACCTTCGCGCTCGCGCTGGTCAAGGGCGGCCGGGACCGCATCGGTGAGCGACTCCACGCACCCGTGGGTGACCGGCTGGTCCCGGTGACCGTCGCGAGTCCCGTCCTCTACGACCCCGAGGGAGCCCGCCGCGATGGCTGACACCGTGACCGCCCCGCTCCGCAGCCCGCTGGCGCACACCGTCGACCGGCTGGCCGTCGCGACCCGCACCTCCGGGGGCGCGGTCCGGCTGGCGGAACTCCCCTTCCTGACCCAGGTGAACGTGCGCCTCGACCCCAAGGGAGCGGCGGCGGACGCCGTGGGGCCGGCGCTGGGTCTCCAACTGCCCGTCGAACCCGGCACCGTCGTCCGCGCCGGGGAGCTGACCGCGCTGTGGCTCGGCCCCGACGAGTGGCTCCTGGTGGGTCCGCCCGGCGGGCAGCGGGAACTGGAGAGCCGGATCCGCGAGGCCGCGGGTGACGAGCCCGTGTCCGTCATCGACGTCTCGGCCCAGCGCACCACGCTCCTCGTGGCGGGCCCACGGGCCCACGACCTGCTGGCCCACGGCTGCTCCCTGGATCTGCACCCACGGGTCTTCGGCCCCGGCCGCTGCGCTCAGACGACCCTGGGCCGCACCCAGGTCGTCCTCGTCGCCCGTGACGACCCCCGGGCCGGGTTCTGGGTCCTGGTCCGTTCGTCGTTCGCCGCCTATCTGACGGACTGGCTGCTGGACGCGGCCGTGGAGTGGACGGGCTGACGCCGGCACCACGGAAACGGCGGTCGGTGATCCCGGGTTCGGATCACCGACCGCCGCCTTCCGTCGGGGTCCTGTCCTCGCCGGAGACCGAGCCGGGCCTCCGGAGCCTCAGCCCGCGTAGCCGAGACGGCGGCTGAGCTCGTCCGCTCCCGCCACCACCACCGAGGCGAGTTCGCGCATCCGCTCCTCGGTCAGCCGGAAGGCCGGCCCCGACGCGCTGAGGGCGGCCACGATCTCGCCGTCCTCCGAACGCACGGGAGCCGACAGGGCGTTGAGGCCCTCCTCGTACTCCTCCATCGTGATGGCATAGCCCTGCTCACGGGCCTGGGTCAGGTCCGCCTCCAGCTTCTTCCTGGAGGTCACCGTGCGCGGTGTCAGACGGGGCAGACCCGCCTCGGCGAGGAGCTCGTCGCGGAGGGTGCGGTCGAGGTGGGCCAGGAGGACCTTGCCACTGGAGGTGCAGTGCAGCGGCGTCTGCCGTCCCACCCAGTTCTGTGCGGCGATGGCCGACGTACTGCGCACCTGGTAGAGGTTGATCGCGTGGTGGGACTCGAGCACGGCGATGTTCATCGTCTCGCCCACGTCGTCGACGAGACGCTCGCAAATTCCCCGGCCGTGCCTGGTGACGGCGATACGGCCCGTCACGGCGCCGGCCAGGCGTACGACCCCGAAGCCGAGGCGGTACTTCCCGCGGTCGCTCTCCTGCTCGACCATCCCGTGCGCTTCCAGCGCGCCGAGCAGCCGGAAGGCGGTGGACTTGTGGACGTCGATCGCCGCGGCCACTTCACTCACGCCCGCCTCGCCGTGCTGGGCGAGGATCTCCAGCACGGCGACAGCACGGTCAACGGACTGCACCCCGCCACTGGGAGCGCCTGCGGAGTCGGCACCGTAGTTGCTCATGGCGAAACTCTAGGCGAAACAGTCAACACACGTGAGGGGCTGGAGGTCATTTTCCTCAGCGGAAGACGACCGTACGGTTGCCGTTGACCATGACGCGGCTCTGGCTGTGCCATTCCACCGCCCGCGCCAGGACCTGCGCCTCGACGTCGCGCCCCAGGGCGACCAGGCTCTCGGGGCGTTGGGCGTGGTTCACCCGGATCACGTCCTGCTCGATGATGGGCCCCTCGTCGAGGTCCGGGGTGACGTAGTGGGCCGTCGCCCCGACGAGCTTCACGCCGCGCTCGTGCGCCTGGACATAGGGCCGGGCGCCCTTGAAGCTCGGCAGGAACGAGTGATGGATGTTGATCGCCCGGCCTTCGAGCTGCTTGCACAGGTCGTTCGACAGGATCTGCATGTAGCGGGCGAGGACCACGAGGTCGATGTCCAGCTCGTCGACGAGCTGGAGCAGCCGCGCCTCCGCCTCGGGCTTCGTCTCGCGTGTCACCGGCACATGGTGGAACGGGATCCCGTAGCTGTCGGCCAGCGGCTCGAAGTCCCGGTGGTTGGAGACGATCGCCGGCACCTCGATGTTCAGCGAGCCGGTGCTCCGGCGGAAGAGCAGGTCGTTGAGGCAGTGCCCGAACTTCGACACCATGATCAGGGTGCGCGTCGGGGTCGACGCGTCGTACAGCTGCCAGGAGATCCGGTAGGCCTCCGCCACCGGGGCGAAGCCGGACTTCAGGTCATCGAGCGAGGTTCCCGGGTCCGAGACGTCGAAGTGGACCCGCATGAAGAAGCGGTCCTGCAGCCGGTCGTCGAACTGCTGGCTCTCCTGGATGTTCCCGGAGTGCCGGACCAGGAAGCCGGTGACGGCGTGGACGAGGCCCGAGCGGTCGGGACACGACAGGGTGAGGACGAACTCGCGGCCGGTTGTGGGTCCAGGAGACACTGAGCCCTCCCTGAGGGAAGTGCGCATTACGCAACAGTGGGACTGATACGCAACATGCTCCTGGTTGCGGCGGTCTGCGGTCAAGGGCTTGACAGTGGTTCGGGCGGACTGCACTGTGAGTTGCGTAGCAAGCAGCTCGTTGCGCATGAGGCAACCATGTCGCCCGACCGGGGCGCTTCACTTCGAGGTGAACCATGACTACGACCGGCCTGCCGGAGAGCCTGATCGCGACCCTCCCCGGTGACCACTACACGGACCCGGAGATCTTCCGCCTGGAGCAGGAGCACATCTTCGAATCCATGTGGTTCTGCGCGGCACGCTCGTCGGAACTGGCGAAGCCGGGTGCGTTCCGGACCGTGGACGTCGGGCGGGAGAGCGTCCTGCTGACCCGTTCGCGGGACGGCTCCGTCCGGGCTTTCTTCAACGTGTGCCGGCATCGGGGCGCCAAGCTGTGCACGCAGGAGTCCGGCGAGGTGAAGCGGGCCTTCCAGTGCCCGTACCACGCCTGGACCTACGACCTCAACGGCAAACTCGTCGCGGCCCCCAACCTCACCAAGATGCCGGACATCGGCCGCACCGAGTACGGCCTGGCGAGCGTGGCCGTACGCGAGTGGCTGGGCTACGTGTGGGTGTGCCTGGCCGAGAACCCGCCCTCGTTCGAGGAGTCGGTGATCGCGGACGTGGTGGCCCGTCTCGGCGACGTGGAGTCCATCGAGCGGTACGACGTCGAGAGCCTGGAGGTCGGACGGCGGATCGTCTACGACGTCAAGGCCAACTGGAAGCTGATCATCGAGAATTTCATGGAGTGCTACCACTGCGCGACCATCCATCCGGAACTGACCGAGGTGCTGCCGGAGTTCGCCGACGGCTACGCGGCGCAGTACTACGTGGGGCACGGCGCCGAGTTCGGCTCCGAGGTCCAGGGCTTCACCGTCGACGGCTCCGAGGGCCTGGACCGCATCCCCACGGTCGCCGAGGAACAGGACCGCCGGTACTACGCGATCACGGTGCGCCCGCAGGTGTTCATCAACCTCGTCCCGGACCATGTGATCTTCCACCGGATGTTCCCGGTGGGGGTCGACCGGACGATCGTGGAATGCGACTGGCTGTACCTCAAGGGCGTGGTGGAGAGCGGCCGGGACGTCAGCCGGTCGGTGGAACTGTTCGACCGCGTCAACCGGCAGGACTTCGACGCCTGTGAGCGCTGCCAGCCGGCGATGAGTTCCCGCCTGTACGCCAAGGGCGGCGTCCTGGTGCCCAGCGAGCACCACATCGGCAAGTTCCACGACTGGGTCCAGGACCGCATCGGCACCGGTGCGGGCCTGGCGGAACGGTGAGGGTGCGGTCTCCGACGACCGGGTGGTCAGTTCGCCGACGAGGACGTGGAGATCCTTGTGACGCGGGTAGGAGACCGGCATGGCACTGATTCTTGTGACCGGAGCGGCCAGTGGGCTCGGGCACAACACGGCGAAGGCGCTGGCCGACGACGGCCACGACGTGGTCGTGCACGTCCGCAACCGGGCCCGGCTCACCGGCACGGACGACACCGCCCGGTGGAAAGGCGTCGTCACCGGCGACCTCGCCGATCTGGACGCGATCCGCGATGTCGCCGGGCAGGCCGTCGAGTTCGGCCGCTTCGACGCCGTCATCCACAACGCCGGCGTCATGAACCGTCCGGAGGACGCCACCGTCAACACCGTCGCGCCCTACGTGCTGACCGCCCTGATGGAGAAACCGGCCAGGCTCGTCCACCTGAGCAGCTCCATGCACCGCACCGGCTCCACCGACCTGGGACGGCTCACCGACGGCACTGCCTCCTACGACGACAGCAAGCTGTGGGTCACCGCCCTCGCGCTCGCCTTCGCGTCCCGCTGGGAAGGCACCTCCAGCCATGCGGTCGACCCCGGCTGGGTCCCCACCCGCATGGGCGGCCGCGGCGCACCGGACGACCTGATCGCGGGACACGAGACACAGGCGTGGCTCGCCACGCACCCCGACGTGACCCCGAGCACCGGTGGCTACTGGTACCACCGGCGGACACAGACACCGCACCCCGCCGCGCAGGACGCACAATTCCAGGCTCGGCTTCTCCGGGCCCTGGAGAAGCACACCGGCATCCCGCCCGGCTGATCGCGAACGCCTTCAGGGGGCCGCGTCGAGATCCACCTCGAGGTCCTCGGCCTCGGTCCAGAATCCGTCGTCCGCGTCCTGGAGGCGGGCGGCGGCATGGTTCATGTGGCGGCGTGCGGCCGCGCGCGCCGCATCGGCGTCGCGCGCTTCGATGGCGGCCAGGATGGCGTGGTGCTCTTCCCGGACCGCTTCGATGAAGTCGTTCCGGCGTGCCTCGTTCGCCCGCGTGACGCGGATGCCGCTGCGCAGCACCTCGCCCAGGTACCGCAGCGTCGAGACCATCACCGTGTTCCCGGTCGACTCGGCGATGGACCGGTGGAAGGCGAGGTCCTCGTCCACTCCGTCGCCGCCGGCCGCCACCGCCGAGTCGATCGCGTCCAGGGCCTCACGCATCCGCGCCAGGTCGCCTGCCGTGGCCCGGGTGGCCGCGAGATGGGCCGCCTCGCCCTCGATGGCACGGCGCAGCTCCGCGATCTGCACCACCTTCGCCCTGGTGTCGGCGGCCTCGAGGTCGAGCGGGCGGGCGCGCCGTGGCAGCACGAACACGCCGATGCCCTGACGCGGTTCGATCAGACCCGCGTTGCGGAGCCGCGACAGGGCCTCGCGCACGACCGTACGGCTGACGCCCAGCTGCCTGACCAGCTCCACCTCTGTCGGCAGTCGGTCGCCCTCGGCCAGCCGCCCCGACTCGATCTCCTCCGAGAGCGTCGCGGCGACCTGATCTGCGAGCCGGACGGGACCGCTCACCTTAGAAAACATGGTTTTCAGTCTATAGGTCCGGGTCTCGTCGTTCCGCTGCCGGCGATGTGCCGACCAGGATCGCGTCGGGATGGTCGGCCAGGTAGCCCCGGACCACCGATGCGAAGCTCGGGTCGGGCTCCAGCCCGAGCGCCGCGGCACGCGTGTTGTCGAAGACCGAGGGCCACGACCCCACGACGGCCTCGACAGCGTGATCGGGCGCGACGGTCACCAGATCGGCCACGGCGTCGCCTGCCACGCGTCGCAGTGTGGCCAGCATCTCGGCGACCGAGACCGTGAGCGCCGGGAGGTTGACCGGCAGCCCGCCGTCGAGCCGGCCCTTCCCGGTGCCGCGCTCGGCTTCCGCGATGCGGAGGATCCCCTCGACCGTGCGCCGTGGCGACGCCAGTGCCACCCGCAGGCCGGGGCGTACGGGACAGATCGCGGGGAGGCCCGCGAGCGGCTCGCGGATGATGCCGGACAGGAAGCCGGAGGCGGCCGCGTTCGGCTTGCCGGGCCGCACGGACACGGTCATCAGCCGGGCGACGCGCCCGTCGACGAAGCCCTTGCGCGTGTAGTCCGCGACCAGCTGCTCGCAGACGAACTTCTGGATCCCGTAGCTCGACCGGGGAGTGGGCAGGGTCGACTCGCCGACCACCGGAGGGAGGGGGAGAGCCGGGTCGGAACCGTAGACCGCCACGCTGCTGGAGAAGACCAGGCGCGGCACCGGCCCGCCGGCGGCCGACTGCGCCCGGGCGGCCTCGAGGAGGGCGCGGGTGGTGTCCAGATTGGCGCTCATACCGAGGTCGAAGTCGGCCTCGCACTCGGCCGAGACGGCGGCGGCGAGGTGGATCAGTACGTCCACCGGCTCCGCGAACACCTCGTCGAGGCACTCGGTCAGGTCACCCCGCACGATCTCCACGAGGGGATCGGCCGTCTCCGCCGCCCCGGCCGGCACGTACCGGTCGGTGAGCACAAGGCGGTCGATCGGCACGCCACGATGCGTGCGCGTCCTGAGCAGGGTGTCGGTGATCTCGCGTCCCAGGAAGCCGAAGCCACCCGTGATGACGATCCTCATGCGTGGTCTCCTCGGTAGTCGTTCAGCCAGCCGAGGCCCTCGCTCGTGCCGGCCCGGGGGATGTACTCGCAGCCGATCCACCCGTCGAAGTCCAGGTCGTCGATGACGCCGAACAGGTGCCGGACGTCGAGTTCGCCGCTGTCGGGCTCGTGGCGGTCCGGCACGCCGGCGATCTGCAGATGACCGACCCGGCCGGTCGGCAGGTCGCGGCGCAGCGTCATCGTGAGGTCGCCTTCGACGATCTGGCAGTGGTAGAGGTCGAGTTGCACCTTGAGGTTCGGGGCGCCGACGTCCCGGACCACCGCGTGGGCCTCCGACTGCCCGGACAGGAAGTAGCCCGGCATGTCACGGCCGTTGATCGGCTCGATGAGGACGTCGACGGCCACCGCGGCGGCTCGCTCCGCGGCCCACTCCAGGTTGGCCAGGTAGGTGCCGCGGTGCGCGTCCCGTTCCTCGGCGGTCGCGTCCGGTGGCACGAGACCGGCCATCACGTGCAACCGCGGGCAGTCGAGCGCGGCGGCGTAGTCGAGGGCGCGGGCGACGCCGGAGCGTAGCTCCGCCTCGCGGCCGGGGAGCGCCGCGATCCCGCGCTCTCCGGACTCCCACGCCCCGGGAGGCGCGTTGAACAGCACCTGCCTGAGGCCGTGGTCGTCGAGCCGGTGGCGCAACTCCCCGCTGTCGTAGGCATAGGGGAAGAGGTACTCGACGGCGGTGAAGCCGTCCGCCGAGGCCGCGGCGAAGCGGTCGGGGAAGTCGTGCTCGGCGTACATCATGGACAGGTTCGCTGCGAACCTCGGCATGGTGGCTCCATCGACGGGACCGGGCGGCCCCGGTTCAGCGGTTGACGGTCTGCTTGTCGGTGGTGAGCACCGCGGCGGCGCCCAGGACGAGAGTGAGCGCCAGGACGTACATCGGGAGGGAGGTCGAGCCGGTCGCGTCCTTCAGCGCGCCGATCATGTAGGGACTGACGAAACCGGCGAGGTTGCCCACCGAGTTGATCACGGCGAGGCCGACCGCGGCTGCGGTACCGCCGAGGAAGGCGGTGGGGAGCGACCAGAACAGCGGCGCGCAGGTCAGCACACCGGCCGCGGCGACGGACAGCGCGATCAGGGACAGTGCGGTGGACCCGGCCCAGCCGGCCGCCAGGGAGAAGCCGACGGCGCCCATCAGGCTCGGGACGACCAGGTGCCAGCGGCGCTCGCGGCGCCTGTCCGCGGAACGTCCGAGCAGGTTCATCGTGACCAGTGCGGCCAGGAACGGCACCGCGCTGAGCGCGCCGATCGCGAGGTTGCCCTCGATGCCGGTGGACTCGATGAACGTGGGCATCCAGAACGTCAGGGCGTACTGGCCCATGACGAAGCAGAAGTAGATGAGGCACATCAGCCACACCTTGGGCTCGCGGAAGGCGTCCCAGACCCGGCCGTGCACGGTCTGGTGCGCGGCGTCCTCGGCGATCGCCCGTTCGACGACGTCCTTCTCCTCGTCGGTGAGCCACTTCGCGGCGCGCACGCTGTCGTCGAGGTAGAACAGGGTGGCCACGCCGATGAGCAGGGCGGGTATCGCTTCCAGCAGGAACATCCACTGCCAGCCCTGCCAGCCGTTCACGCCCTGGAACCGGTCCATGATCCAGCCGGAGAGCGGGTTGCCGAAGATGCCGGCCACCGGGATCGCGGACATGAAGAGGGCGATCACGCGGGCACGGCGGTGCGAGGGGAACCAGTAGGTGCAGTACAGGATCACCCCCGGGTAGAAGCCGGCCTCCGCGGCGCCGAGGAGGAACCTCAGGACGTAGAACATCGCCTCGTTGTGGACGAACATGAACGCCGCCGAGACGAGGCCCCAGCTGATCATGATCCGGGCGATCCAGGTGCGGGCGCCGACGCGCTGCAGCATGAGGTTGGACGGGACCTCGAAGAGGAAGTAGCCGACGAAGAACAGGCCGGCGCCGAGGCCGTACGCCGCCTCGCTGAAGCCGAGGTCGTCGGACATCTGGAGCTTCGCGAAGCCGACGTTGACCCGGTCCAGGTAGGAGACGACGTAACAGAGCACGAGGAAGGGGACGACACGTCGTACGACCTTGCGGAAGACGGCGTTCTCACGGGAGGCGTCGGTGACTTGGGACGCCGATACGGGCATGGACATGGCGATCCTTTGAGCGGCTCAGGGGAATTCTCCGGGAGGGGAGAGGGGTCACCACGCGGCGTTGAACGTGGACCTCAGTTCGTCGAGCGAGTGCGCGGCGAGCGGCTCGGGGCGACGGTCGGTCAGGAGCCAGAGACGTGCCGTCTCCTCGAGTTCCTCGAGGACGGCGAGAGCGGTGGCCGCGTCGGGGCCCCAGACCACGGGGCCCAGCCGGTCCAGCAGCACCGCCCTGATGGGCGTACGGCTCGCTGCGCGGTCGGCGATGTGTGCGGTCACCAGGTCGGCCACGCGCGGGTCGCCGGGCCGGTGGTAGGGGACGAGGGGGACGTGCCCGACCTTCATCACGTAGTACGGGGTGATGGGGGGAAGCACGTCGTCGTCGCTCCACACTCCGGCCAGCGTGAGCGCGACCAGGTGCGTGGAATGGGTGTGGACGACGAAGCGGGCCGTGGGGTCGGCGGAACAGATGCGGCGATGCAGGGTCAGGGTCTTGCTGGCCCGGTCGCCCGCCACCTGCTCGCCCCGGGCGTCGACCAGCGCCAGGCGGTCGGGTTCGAGGAACCCCAGTGCGGCGTCGGTCGGCGTGATCAGGTGGTGGTCACCGACCTTGGCGCTGATGTTGCCCGCGCTGGCATGGACGTAGCCCCGGGCGAACAGGCTCGTACCGACCCGGACGATCTCGTCGCGGGCCAGGTCGACGGCCTCGTCGTGTGCCGTCTCGGTCTCGCTGTTCACCTGAGGGCTCATGCCGCCTCCTCGTCCAGGAGCGCGAACGAGGAGGTGAAGAAGGCGGGGCCGCCGAAGTTCCCCGACTTGAGCGTGATGTGGAGCGTGTCCCCGCCGGGGAGGGCCGCCGCGCACCACGGCACACCGGGGTCGATCTGCGGACCGATGCGGAGCCCGGTGATGCCGAGCGCATGGACGACGGCGCCCGAGGTCTCGCCACCCGCGACGACGAGGCGGCGCACGCCGCGTTCCACGAGCCCCTGTGCGACGCGGGCCAGCGTCCGCTCCACGAGGTCACCGGCCTCGGCGGCACCGAGCCGGCCCTGCACGGTCCGGACGGTGTCGGCCGGCTGGGTCGAGTAGACGAGGACCGGCCCGTCGTCCAGGTGTGACTCGGCGAAGGCCAGGGCCTCCTCGACCACGTCCTCGCCGGCCGCCACGCGCAGCGGGTCCACGCTGAAGGCGGGGCGGCCGGTGCGCAGGTACTGAAGGACCTGACGGTTGGTGGCCTCGGAGACCGAGCCCGAGACGACGGCCCGGTGGCCGGTGGTGGGCGGCAGGTGCGCGGCGGCGCGGGACGGCTTGACCCCCCAGTTCGCGGGCAGGCCGATCGCCAGCCCCGATCCGGCTGTCACCAGGGGGAAGCCCTGGACCGCCGCGCCCAGGCGCACCAGGTCGTCGTTGGAGACGGCGTCGACGACGGCGATCCCGATGCCGTCCGCACGCAGGGCGTCGACGCGGGCCCGGATCGCCTCGACGCCGTCGGCGACGACGGTGTGGTCGATGAGGCCGACCTTGCGCGTGCTCTGGGCGCCGAGGACGGAGACCAGGTTGGAGTCGGTCATCGGCGTGAGCGGGTGGTGGCGCATGCCGCTGTCGCTGAGCAGCACGTCACCGACGAAGAGATGGCCCTTGAAGACCGTGCGTCCGTTGTCGGGGAACGCCGGTGTGGCGACCGTGAAGTCCGTGCCCAGGGCGTCCATCAGTGCCTCGGTCACCGGCCCGATGTTGCCGGCCGGAGTCGAGTCGAAGGTGGAGCAGTACTTGAAGTAGATCTGCTCCGCGCCCATGGACCGCAGGCAGGCGAGAGCTCGCAGTGACGCCTCGACGGCGTCGGCGGCCGGGACGGTGCGCGACTTGAGGGCGATGACCACGGCGTCCGCGTCCACCGCCTGCTCGACACCGTCCGGTGGTGTGTCGATCAGCTGGACCACGCGCAGGCCCGCGCGCACCAGGTTGTTGGCGAGGTCCGTGGCGCCGGTGAAGTCGTCGG
Organism: Streptomyces sp. NPDC006372; assembly: GCF_040612515.1. NCBI lineage: Bacteria > Bacillati > Actinomycetota > Actinomycetes > Kitasatosporales > Streptomycetaceae > Streptomyces > Streptomyces sp. NPDC006372. The sequence continues at coordinate 142,573 of NZ_JBEXQJ010000009.1, forward strand.
CGATGCATCCGAGACGGATTCCCATGTCAGGCCTCCACCGGCTTGGGCAGGTCGACCCCCGGGAAGATCTTGATGACCGCGCTGTCGTCCTCGGCCCCCAGTCCGGACGCCGAGGCCTGGAGGAACATCTGGTGGGCCGTGGCGGCGAGGGGGAGCGGGAACCGTTCCGGCCTCGCGGAGTCCAGCACCAGCCCCAGGTCCTTGACGAAGATGTCGACGGCGGACAGAGGTGTGTAGTCACCGGCGAGCACATGGGCCATGCGGTTCTCGAACATCCAGGAGTTGCCGGCGCTGTGGGTGATGACCTCGTAGAGCGCCTCGGCGGGAACGCCCGCCTTGATGCCGAGGGCCATCGCCTCGGCCGCGGCGGCGATGTGCACGCCCGCGAGCAGCTGATTGACGATCTTGACCTTGGAGCCGAGTCCGGCGCGCTCTCCCAGGCGGTAGAGCGTGCTGCTCATGGCCTCCAGGACCGGGTCGGCCAGGGCGTAGGCCCCGGCGGAGCCCGACGTCATCATGGTGAGTTCACCGGTCGCCGCACGCGCCGCGCCACCGGAGATGGGGGCGTCCAGGTAGAGCACACCCCTGTCCGCCAGGCGGTTCTCCAGCGCGGCGGACCAGCCCGGGTCGACGGTGGAGCACATCACGAAGACGGAGCCGGGACGGAGCCGGTCGGCCGCGCCATCGGCACCGAACAGCACGGTCTCCACCTGCGCCGCGTTCACCACCACGCTGACCAGGACGTCCACCGCGGCCGCCAGCTCACCGCAGGTACCGAAGGCCGTCCCGCCGTCGCGGGCGAAGTCAGCGGCGGTCTCGGGCCTCAGGTCGTGAACACCCACGTCGTAGCCCGCCGTCCGCAGGCTCCGGGCCATCCCGAGGCCCATGGCCCCCAGACCCACCACGCCCACGCGCGATCGTGCGGGCTCGTTCAGGTCGCTCATGCCCCTCCTCGCATTGCCGTGCACTCCGGAATGGCTGGGGCAGCCCCTCCGGGAGATCAGGTCATATGATGACCTGAGGACGACGGAATGCAAGGTGTGATGTCCGTCACTTCGGTTGCCTCGTTCAGCGCTGGGGAGTGGTCAGTGCCTCACGGCGCCCGGTGCGCACGCGCGTTGCGTACGAAGAGGGTGTGCAGATCGCGAACGGCCCGGGGGGCGGACACCGCCGGGCGACGCTGCAGCACCAGCAGCACGTCGGTCTCGTCCTCCGCGAGCGGCCGCACGGTGATGGTGCCCCGCCGCTCCAGCGGATCGCCGATCACGCTGAAGTCGGGCAGCACCGTGGCCCCCAGCCCCTCGGCGACCATCAGCTTGCCCATCTCGGCGCCGTCGGTGGAGTACGAGAAGGACGGTGTCCGGCCGCGCAGCAGCCGGTGGACGAAGCGGTGCATGACGTAACCGGACCGCATCACGATCAGGGGCTCGGCGAGGAGGCTGTCCACATCCACCGCGTCCAGAGCCGCCAGCGGACTGTCGGGGCGTACGCACACCACCGGCCGTCCGCGCAGCAGCTCGGTCGTCTCGAATCCGGGCGGCACGTCGTCCCCGTGGAGGTAGTTCACCAGCCCCAGGTCGAAGGCGCCCTCCAGCAGGCCGCGGTGGATGTCGGCCTGCTGGGCGCCGACCACCTCGACCTGGGTGGCCGGATGCGCGGCCCGGAACTCCCGCACGGTCGGGATGAGCAGCGGGACGGTGGCCGTGTTGACCGTGCCGAGCCGCACCATGCGGCTGATGCGGTGCTGATCGCCGGCCGCACCGCGCAGCCGGTCCACCGCGTCCAGCACCGTCATGATGTGCGGCAGCAGTTCCCGGCCCTCGTCACTGACCTTCGCGCCCGACCGTTTGCGCTCCAGCAGGTCCACGCCGAGCTCCCGCTCCAGATTGCGCACGGTCTCACTGAGCGCGGGCTGGGACAGATGCAGTTCCTCAGCGGCGCGCCGCAGCGAACCGAACCGGGTCACGGCGGCGATGTATTCCAGCTGTTCTATACGCACGACAGGAGACTGCGTCCGTCGCGAACCCGGTTCAAGGGAATCCCTGTCACAACCTCGTGAATACCGACTCTCACCATGTGGAATCACCACCGGGCGTTCTTGACCGGCCGGACTCGCGCTTGGTTGGATCGATGACATGAAGCGACAGGACCTCACGCGACGACGCCACGTCGACCTCGCGCGTGTCTCCAGCTCCTGTTGTCGCCGCTGCGCCTGAGCGCAGCGCACCCGAGGGAAACCCTCCCACTCGTCTTCTGCGCCCTCACCGTTCATGAACCGCGGTCCCGGACGTTCTCCGTCGTGCTGACGGCCTTCCCGGAACCGCTGCTCCAGCGCGCCTGAATTCCCCGCGCGAGCACGTACCCGTGCCGACGCCTGTGCGCTTCGCGTGCCTTTCCGCCCTCCCCAGGAGTCCCCATGCCCGTACCGCCCGTATCCGACCCCGTCCGCTTCGCCTACTGGGTGCCGAACGTCAGCGGCGGTCTGGTCACCAGCACCGTCGAGCAGCGCACCGACTGGGGATACGACTACAACCGCGAGCTCGCGGTCCTCGCCGAGAACAACGGCTTCGACTACGCCCTCAGCCAGGTCCGCTACATGGCCAGCTACGGCGCCGAGTACCAGCACGAGTCGACCAGCTTCAGCCTCGCCCTGCTGCTCGCCACCCAGCGGCTGAAGGTCATCGCCGCGGTCCACCCCGGCCTGTGGCACCCGGGCGTCCTCGCCAAACTCGGCGCCACCGCCGACCACTTGTCAGGCGGCCGCTTCGCCGTCAACGTCGTCAGCGGCTGGTTCAAGGGCGAGTTCACCGCCCTCGGGGAGCCCTGGCTGGAGCACGACGAACGCTACCGGCGCGCGGAGGAGTTCATCACCGCCCTGCGCACCATCTGGACCGAGGACCACGCCGAACTCGCCGGTGACTTCTACCGGGTGCGCGACTTCTCCCTCAAGCCCAAGCCGCTCAACACCCCTGAGCGCCCACACCCGGAGATCTTCCAGGGCGGCAACTCCACCGCCGCCCGGGCCATGGCGGGCCGCGTCTCCGACTGGTACTTCAGCAACGGCAAGGACTTCGAGGGCGTCACCGAGCAGATCGAGGACGTCCGGGCCTCCGCCGCTCAAGCAGGCCGCACCCCACCGAAGTTCGGCCTCAACGGCTTCCTCATCGCCCGCGACACCGAGGCCGAGGCCCGCGAGACGCTCCGCGAGATCGTCGCCCACGCCGACACCCGGGCCGTGCACGGCTTCCGCGACGCCGTCCAGCAGGCCGGTCAGTCCACCGCCGACGGCAAGGGCATGTGGCAGGACTCCAGTTTCGAGGACCTCGTCCAGTACAACGACGGCTTCCGTACCGGACTCATCGGCACTCCCGAGCAGATCGCCGAACGGATCGTCGCCTACAAGCGGCTCGGCGTCGACCTCTTCCTCCTCGGCTTCCTGCACTACCACGAGGAGGTCGAGTACTTCGGCAAGCGGGTGCTGCCCCTCGTGCGTGAACTGGAGGCGCGGGAAGCACGGTCCGAGCCCGTCGCCGCCCACGCCTGACCGACGCCCGCCCACGAACAGCCCAACGGAAGGTCCTCACATGGCCACCATCCTGTCCGTATCCGGCAGCCCCTCCGCCACCTCCCGCACCGAGCGGCTGCTGCGCCACCTCGACGCGCGGCTCACCGCACAGGGACACGAGGTGATCCCGCTGGACGTCCGGACCGTCCCCGCCGAAGCGCTCCTCGGAGCGGACTTCCGGCACCCGGAGATCGTCCGGGCCACCGCCCTGGTCGAGCAGGCGGACGGGGTGGTGGTCGGCACCCCCGTCTACAAGGCCGCCTACTCGGGACTGCTGAAGTCACTGCTGGACCTGCTCCCGCAGTACGCGCTGGCCGGCAAGACGGTCCTGCCGCTGGCCACCGGGGGCTCCACCGCCCACGTCCTGGCCATCGACTACGCCCTGCGTCCCGTGCTGAGCTCCATGGGCGCCGCGCACATCGTCCCGGGCTGGTTCACCCTCGACAAGGACATCACCATGGGCGACGACGGCTCCCTGACCGTCGCACCCGGCTCGGCCGAGGCCCTGGCCCAGGTCACCGACCAGTTCTCCACCGCGCTGGGGGGCCGTACGGCGCTGCTGGCGGCCACCGGATGAGCGCGCCCCACGTGATCGGCGACGACGCCGAGGCCCTCGCCGTCGCCGCCGAACTGGCCGCGGAGTTCCGCAAGGACGCCGCCGAACGGGACGCACGGCGCAGGCTCCCGCACGCGGAGCTGGAACGGCTGTCCGCCTCCGGCCTGCTGGCCGTGAGCGTCCCGGCCGAGTTCGGCGGGGCGGACGTCGGCGCCGGGACGCTCGCCGAGATCTTCCGGCTGCTGGCCGCCGCCGACGCCAGCCTCGCCCAGATCCCGCAGAGCCACTTCGTCTACGTCAACGTGCTGCGCCGCCAGGGGACGCACGCCCAGCAGGAGTTCCTCTTCGGCGAGGTGCTGCGGGGCCGCCGGTTCGGCAACGCCCAGTCCGAGGCGGGCACCCGGCACGTGCAGGACATCCGCACCACGCTCGCGCGGCGCCCGGACGGGTCGTACGTCCTCGACGGCGTCAAGCACTACTCGACGGGCGCGCTGTTCGCCCACTGGATCCCGGTCCTCGCCCGCGCCGACGACGACACCCTGCACGTGGCGTACGTCCCGCGCGACGCCTCCGGCCTGACGGTCGTCGACGACTGGGACGGCATGGGGCAGCGCACCACGGCCAGCGGCACCGTCCGCCTGGAGCGGGTGCCCGTCCCCGCCGACCGTGTCGTTCCCCACCACCTCACCTTCCAGGGCCCCCAACTCCACGGAGCCGTGGCCCAGTTGCTGCACGCCGCGATCGACGCGGGCATCGCCTCCGGAGCGCTCGCGGAGGCCGTGGAGTTCGTCCGCACGAAAAGCCGGCCCTGGTTCGAGAGCGGATTCGAGACGGCCGCGGAGGACCCGCTGCTGGTCCAGCGGTTCGGTGAGCTCGCCGTGCGGGTCCGGGCGGCGGAGGCACTGCTGCGCGAGGCCGCCCGCACGGTCGACGCCGCCCGGGACGACCTGACCGACGACTCGGCCGCCGAGGCCTCGATCGCGGTGGCCGCGGCCAAGGTGACCGCGGCGGAGGCCGCCGTGGAGGTCGGCAGCGCCCTCTTCGAGGTCTCCGGCACCCGCTCGGCGCTCGACTCCCTGGGCCTGCACCGCCACTGGCGCGACGCCCGCACCCACACCCTGCACGACCCGGCCCGCTGGAAGATCCAGCACATCGGCCGCTACGTCCTGAACGGCACCAGGCCAGCCCGGCACGGCCTGCTCTGAGCCCGCTGCCCCGCTGCCTCCCCTCTCACGATCGGAGACCCCTCGTGTCCCTCACCTTCCACTGGTTCCTGCCCACCAACGGCGACAGCCGTCATGTCGTCGGCGGCGGCCACGGCACCCCGGCCACCGAGTCCGGACGGGACCGGCCGCCGTCGGTCGCCTACCTGAGCCAGATCGCAAGCGCCGCCGAGGACCTCGGTTTCGTCGGCGCCCTCACCCCCACCGGAGCGTGGTGCGAGGACGCGTGGCTGACCACGGCCATGGTCAGCCAGAACACCGAACGCCTGAAGTTCCTGGTGGCCTTCCGGCCCGGATTCGTCTCACCCACCCTCGCCGCGCAGATGGCGTCCACCTTCCAGCGGCAGACCGGCGGACGGCTGCTGCTCAACGTCGTCACCGGCGGCGAGAGCCACGAGCAGCGTGCCTACGGCGACTTCCTCGACAAGGACGCGCGCTACCGCCGCACCGGGGAGTTCCTGCAGATCGTGCGGGAGCTGTGGGAGGGCAAGACCGTCGACCTGCACGGCGAGCACCTCCAGGTGGCCGACGCGACGCTGGCCCGGGTGCCCGACCCGGTCCCCGAGGTCTACTTCGGGGGCTCCTCGCCGATCGCCGGGGAGATCGCCGCCCGGCACGTCGACGTGTACCTCACCTGGGGCGAGCCGCCGGCGCAGGTCGCGGAGAAGGTCGCCTGGATCAGGAAGCTGGCGGCCGAGCAGGGGCGCACCGTCCGGTTCGGCATCCGGCTGCACGTCATCACCCGTGACACCTCCGAGCAGGCCTGGGCGGAGGCGAACCGCCTGCTGGACGGCTTCGACCCGGAGACCGTCGCCTCCGTGCAGGCCGGCCTCGCCCGCAGCGAGTCCGAAGGGCAGCAGCGCATGCTCGCCCTGCACGAGGGCGGCCGGCGCGACGCCCTGGAGATCCACCCCAACCTGTGGGCCGGCATCGGTCTGGTGCGCGGCGGCGCCGGCACCGCCCTGGTCGGCAGCCACCAGGAGGTCGCCGAACGCATCAAGGAGTACGCGGCCCTGGGCATCGAGGAGTTCGTCCTCTCCGGCTACCCGCACCTGGAGGAGGCCTACTGGTTCGGCGAGGGAGTCCTGCCGAAGCTCCAGGCGCAGGGCCTGTGGCAGCATCCCTCCGGCATCCGGAGCGCCCCCTCGGCCCAGGTCCCGTTCGCGGGTACGGGATCCCCGCGATGACGTCTATTCGTCGGACAGGGTCAGGTCCGGTACCCGCCACGCCGCGATCACGAAGGCGGCCAGGGTCACCGCGGCACCGGCGAGGAAGACGACGCGCATCGAGCTGACGTAGCCCTCCAGGAACGGCAGGGCCGCGTTCGGGTCGAGGGCGCGCAGGAAGGCGGAGTCCTCCAGGTCGACGCCGCCGCCGGGACGCAGCACTCCCGTCAGGGCGTGCGCGTTCTCGGGCCGGTCCAGCAGCGCCCGGTAGGCCGGGTCGTGGCGGGCCTCGGCCAGCCGGTCGGCGATGGCGCCGGCCGCCGTGGTGAACAGGATCGACAGGAACGCCGCCGTGCCGACGGTGCCCCCGTTGGAGCGGAAGAAGTTCACCGACGCCGTCGCCGCACCCATGTCCGTACGGGGCACCTCGCACTGGGCGAGCGTGGTGAGCGTCTGCATCGACGCGCCCAGGCCCGCGCCCATCAACACCATGCCGAGCGCCGGATGCCACAGCGGGCTGTCCACGCGCAGGGTGGCGAAGACGAGCATCGCCGCGGTGAACGAGCCGACCCCGGCGACGAGATGGACCTTGAACCGGCCGGTCCGGGCGATCATCCGGCCCGTCAGCATCGTCACCGCGAGGTTCGCGGCCACCGTGGGCAGGGTGGCCAGGCCCGCCGCCATGGGGCTCATGCCGCGTACGAGCTGCAAGTACAGCGGCAGCGTCGTCATGGCGCCGAACATGCCGATGCCGACGAGGAAGTGCAGCCCGACGCCCAGCCGGAAGGCCCGGATGCGGAACAGGCGCGGCGGCAGCAGCGCGGCGTCACCCGACCGCCGCTCCACCACGACGAACACGGCGAGTCCCACCGCCCCGACCGCGTACATCGACAGTGCCCGGGGCGAGTCCCACCCCCAGGTGCGGCCCTGCTCGGCGACGACCAGCAGGGGGACCAGTCCCACGGCCAGGGTCAGCGCACCGGCGTAGTCGAGCCGGTGGCCGACCCGCCGGTGCGGGAAACGCAGGACGCGCACGATCGTCACGGCGGCCGCGGCGGCGAGCGGCACGTTGATCAGGAAGATCCAGCGCCAGCCGTCGATGCCGAGCAGGGTGGCCCGGTCCGCGAACGCGCCGCCCACCAGAGGCCCGACGATGCTGGCGCCGCCGAACACGGCCATGAAGTAGCCCTGGTAACGGCCCCGTTCGCGCGGGGTGGTGATGTCGGCGACGATCGTCATCGCCAGGGACATCAGTCCGCCGCCACCGAGACCCTGCACGGCGCGGAACGCCGCGAGTTCGTAGATCGACGTGGCGCATCCGCACAGCAGCGAACCGACGGTGAACAGGGCGATCGCGGCGAGGTAGACGGGCCTGCGGCCGTGGATGTCGGACAGCTTGCCGTAGAGCGGTGTCGCGATGGTGGCGGTGATGAGATACGCGGTCGTCACCCACGCCTGGGCCGTCAGCCCGTGCAGATCGTCCGCGATGGTCCGCAGCGCGGACGAGACCACCGTCTGGTCCAGGGCCCCCAGGAACATGCCGAGCACCAGCCCGGACATGACGGTGGTGATCTGCCGGTGACTGAGCCGCGGGGGCATGTCCCCGGCCGAGCCCTGTTCTCGGGTGTCGGAGAAGGTCACGTGTCGTCGTCCTCGGTGTGGGGGCGGGGGCCGTCCGGCTAGCCGGCGATCCTCGCCAGGTCGGCGACCGCGTCCGCGACGTCCGGAAGCGTCAGCATCGCCAGTTGGGCCGACCTGGCCCGCGCCCGCGGCTCGGGATCGGCGAGGAGTTTGCGGCACACCTCGGCGATGCCGGACGGGCTGCGGTCGGTGAGGTGACGTCCGAGGCCCAGCTCCTCCACGCGCTCGGCGTTGGTGGGCTGGTCCCCGAAGAACGGCAGGACCGCCAGGGGCGTGCCGGTGCGCATGGCCTCGCGGATGCTGTTGAAGCCGCCATGGGTGACGAACAGGTCCACCGACTCCAGCAGCAGCGGCTGCGGCACCCGGTCGGCGACGTGGACGTGCCCGGGCAGTCCCGCGCGGTCCAGCGGTATCCCGGACGTCGACACGACCACCGTGCAGTCGTCCAGTTCGGCCGCCGCATCCACGATCGCGTTCAGGCTCTCGGCGGCGTCCGGAATCTTCACGGGCAGTGGCTCGGACTGGCCTTCCATGCGGGCACGCAGCTGCGGCAGGGCGGTGCCGATCGCGGCGTACACCAGGGGCCGGTCCGTGGGCAGGGCGGCGGCCCACTCCGGCAGCACTCCGCCGCGCTCGACGTCCACGGTCTGCCGGTAGGACCACGTCCGGGGCAGATGCCGGGCGAAGGAGAAGGAGGACGGCACGTAGTCGACGCGGCCGTGCGGGACGACGGACAGCGGGTCCTCCCGTACGGGCAGCCCCAGCTCCTCGCGCCGCTGGTTCAGCTGGGGCAGCACCTCCGCCGGGTCCAGGATGTTGCTGAACCCGGAAGGCGTCGGCAGCTGCGGTATGCCCAGCAGCTCGGCGGTGAGCACCGCGCCCATGTCCATGCCGTCCCGCAGGATCAGATCGGGCCGGAAGTCCCGGGCGAGGGGAAGCAGGACGTCCAGGTGCGGCTTGACGTGCGGCCCGGCCACGTTCCGCATCAGCAACCGGGTCAGAACACCTGACGGATCCGTCGAGTCCGGGGTCTCCTCGAGCTCGGCGAGGTAGGGGACCAGCGCGGCCATCGGGTTGAACTCCGGCACTGCGGCGTTCACCGTTACGTCGTCGTCACGGAAGACGGGGACGAGGGCGTCGGTGGTGACCACCAGCACCTGATGCCCGGCCCCGGCCAGGGCGCGCAGCAGCGGCAGCTGAGCACGGCCGTGGGAAGGACTGCCGAGCGTGGTGCACAGAACCCGCATGGGGTGAGCCTTTCTCTCGGAAACTGTTCGAAGGGGAACGAAAAGGGCCTTGTCACGTCACCCGCGTCGGCGCCTGCGCGAGCCCGATGCCCTGCCAGGTCAGCCCGGCCCGCGCGAGGCGGTCCGGGTCCAGCAGGTTGCGGAAGTCGTGGACCTCGCGGCCCGCCATGCGCGCGGCGATCTCCGCCCAGTCGAGGTCGCGCAGCTCCGGCCACTCGGTGAGGACGAGGCAGGCCGCTGCCCCGTCGGCCGCCCGCACCGGGTCGTCGCAGAGCTCGACCAGATCGCTCAGGTCGGGCCGCTCCTCGCGCAACGCGGGGTCGTACGCGCTGAGCCGGGCTCCGCGCTCGCGGAGCAGCCGGGCCAAGGAGAGCGCGGGGGAGTCGCGCAGATCGGAGGTGCCGGCCTTGAAGGTCAGGCCGTACAGGGCGAGTCGTACGCCGTCCAGCGAGCCGCCCTCGCCGCGACCGCACGCCGCGGCGACCCGTTCCACGAGCTGCCGCTGGTGGGCGACATTGGTCTCGATGGTGGCCCGCAGCAGGGGAAAGTCGACCCCGGCCAGGTCGCACACGGTCAGCAGGGCGTGCGTGTCCTTGGGCAGACAGGAGCCGCCCCAGCCGGGCCCGGGCCGCAGGAACGCGGAGCCTACGCGCGGGTCCCGGCCGATGCCCTCGGTGACATCGTCGATATCGGCGCCGAAGCGTTCGCAGACGGTGGCCAGGTTGTTGGCGAAGGACAGCTTCATGGCGAGGAAGAAGTTCGCCGCGTACTTGGTCAGTTCGGCGCTGGCGGGGTCGGTGAGCACCAGCGGCGCGTCCAGTTCGGCGTACAGGCCGGCCACGCGCCGGGCGGTGTCCCGGTCGGCGGCGCCGATCACGATGCGGTCGGGGTGCAGGAAGTCCTGGACGGCGCGGCCTTCGCGCAGGAACTCCGGGTTGCTCACCACGGCCACGTCGTCCCGGTCGAGCAGCGTGGCGACGCGCTCGCTCGTTCCGACGGGCACGGTCGACTTGTTGACGACGACACAGCCGGGCGGCAGCACCTCGCGGACCTGCGCGGCGACGGCCTCCACGGCGGCGAGATCGGCCGCGCCGCCCGCTCCCATGGGCGTGGGCAGGCACAGGAACACCACGTCGGCCTCGGCGACGGCGGACGCGGTGTCGCCGGTGAAGTCGAGCCGTCCCGCGTCCAGTTCGTCCCGGACGGTCTCGGGCAGACCGGGTTCCAGGATGTCCACCCGCGCCTCGCGCAGCCGCTCGACCTTGTACGGGTCGGCGTCCGCGCACACCACATGGTGGCCGAGGGAGGCCAGGCAGGCGCCGGTGGTCAGTCCTACGTATCCGGTTCCGATCACGGCGACGCGTCGAACAGGCACAGAAGATCACCACTTCCGGTCGGTGGAGGACCCGCCTGCGACGGCTTCGAGGAGCGCGAGGGCGCGCGGCGTCGCGTGCTGCGGGCGGACCTGGGAGGGCCGACGTCGTCGTACGGCCCTCGCACAGTGAGGAGTCAAGTCATCGGTCGTTGACCTGACACAGGTATGGCATGTGCGGAGAACGGAAGTCAACGATTGATGACATCGGTCGGTGACTTTGAGACAGCTCCCGCAGACTGGAACATGGGCGGATGGCGGAAGCGCCGTGGACCACGGAGGTGCGGTACGTGTCGGGAGTACAGAACGGCGAGACGTCGAAGGCGGTGGCCCCAGGGCCCGCCCGCAAACGCTCGGCCTCGGCCACGCGCACCGCGCTTCGGGCCGCAGCGGCCTTCCGCTTCGGCAAGTACGGCTACGACGGCACCAGCGTGCGCGACATAGCGGGCGACGTCGGTGTCGACGCCGCCCTCGTCTACCGCTACTTCGGCTCGAAAGAAGCGCTGTTCAACGACGTGTCGGGTACGGGCAAGATCTTCGAGCCGCTGCTGGACGAGCCGGTCGAGGCGATCCCCGAGTGGTTCTGCGCGCTGCTCACGGGGCCGCCCAGGGAAGGCGGTTTCCCGCACCCGGTGCTGTCCGTGCTGCGGTCGTCGGGCCGGGACGAGGCGGTGGCGCGGCTGCGGGCGGATTTCACGGAGGTGTTCTCCGAGCGCCTGGCCGCTCGTCTCGGCGGCCCCGACGCCGATCTGCGGGCGGAACTCCTCGCAGCGTGGATGCTCGGCACCAGCCTGATGCGTACGGAGATCCGGCCTCCCGCCCTGGCCTCGGCGCCGGACGCCACGCTGGAGCGGTATCTGCGGGAAGGCATCGAGGTGTTGCTGGGCCCGCTGCCGGAGGACGGCTGCGGAGCGGCCGGGACGGTGACGGGCAAGGGGCGTGACCTGCCTCAGAACTGAGGCACTGTCAGAGGGGGAGGGGAAGGGGCGCCGGGCGGAACACGTTGCGGCCCTCTTGACGTGGCGGCGAGGCCGTCCGACACTCCAGAGGAGAGATCCCTAGTGAACGGGTAGGAAAGATGGAGCGTCCGGAGTCGTCCGCAGACCGCGCGATCCGCGCGGGCCGGTCGTCTCTCCTCCTCACCTCCCGTCGGCACATCGATCTCCTGCGTGTCTGCAGCGCGGCGAGCCCCCTGCGCTGAACCGGCGGTGCCCACCGGCACCGCACTCCGCCGCGCCTACGGGTATGCGCCGACGCCGCCGCGCACCCACCCCGCGTGCGCCGCCCGCCGCACCTCCGCGAACCGAGCCGGACCCGGACCCAGGGAGACACATGCCCGCCACACCCCTGTCCACCGTGCCGTCCCTCCTCTCCTCACCGTCGTTCCGAGGCAGGATCGGGTGTGACGCGAACAGCGGCTACTACGCCGTACCGCGCCGCTACCGCCTCCACCTCTCGCTGCCCTGCCCCGACTGTCTGCGCATCGCCATCACGCACAGCCTGCTCGGTCTGGAAGAGATCCTCCCGGTCGAGCCGCTGCCGGCCGTCCCCGACAGGCCCGACGGCGGACACTCCGCGCTGCGCCCCCTGTACGAGGCCGGCTCGCACCGTCACTCCGGACCGGCCCTCGCACCGGTGCTGAGCGACACCTGGACCGGACGGATCGTCAGCAGCCACTCCGCACACATCCTCCGGGACCTGGCCCGGCACTTCGGCGGCGACGGCCCGGACCGGCCCGACCTCTACCCGCACGGCGCCGAGGAGGAGATCGAGGCCTTCGAACGCCTCTGCGAGCACCGCATCGACCACGCCGCACAGCAAGCCGGGCGGTCCGACACCGACGTCACGGCGCGCCGTACCGCCCTCGGCTCCCTGCTGCGCGTGCTGGGCTCCCTGGAAAACCGGCTCGCCCACCAGGATTTCGTCCTCGGCGACGCCATCACCGCCGCCGACGTGCGGTTGTGGGTGGCCCTGGTCCAGCTCGACACGGTGCACCGCCTGCATCTGGACGCCGCCGCGGTCCACCGCGTCGCCGGTCACCCGCACCTGTGGGCCTACGCCCGGCGGCTTGCCGCCCACCCCGCCTTCGGGTGCCACCTCGACCTCGACGGCATCGCCCGCAGGCACCACGCCCACTGCCGGGGGCTGGAGGCCGCGGGGGCGGCGGTGCAGATCCTGGACTGGGCGGTTCACGTCGCGCAGGGGTCTCGAAGCAGGGCGTAGCGCCGCATGCGTCAGACCGGCGCGTCCTCCGTCAACTGGTTGGTGTCGAAGAGCTGGTTGATGTGGCCGCCCAGTTCGGACCAGTGCTGTCCGGAGAGTTCGGCGGCGGCCTTGGCGTCGCCGCCGGCGCAGACGTCCACGAGCCGGTCGTGGTGTGCGACGGTGTTGCGGCCACCGAGGAGGGTGGAGAACTTGACGATGAGCAGCGGCCGCACCCTGACCCCACCTGGCGTACCTGGTGCACGGCAGGCGGGGTCTCGCCTAGGGCGTGTCGTCGAGGAAGCCCCCCGACTGGTGCTGCCACAGCTTCGCGTAGGCGCCGTCGAACGCGAGCAGCTCTTGATGGGTGCCCTGTTCGACGATCCGTCCGCGGTCGAGGACGACGAGCTGGTCCATGGTGGCGACGGTGCTCAGCCGGTGCGCCACCACGAGCGCGGTCCGCCCCTCCATCAGCCGCCACAGCGCCTCCTGGACGAGGAGCTCGCTCTCGGAGTCAAGTGCGCTGGTCGCCTCGTCGAGCAGGAGGATCGGAGCGTCACGCAGGATCGCGCGGGCGAGCGCCACCCGCTGGCGCTGACCGCCGGACAGCTTCACTCCGCGCTCGCCCACCATGGTGTCGAAGCCGTCCGGCAACGTGTCGGCGAACTCCGTGACATGGGCCGCCTCGGCCGCTCGGCGGATCTCGGCGTCGGTGGCGTCCGGCCGGGCGAACGCGATGTTGTCCCGCAGGGTGCGGTGGAACATCGCCGGATCCTGCGGCACGTAGGCGATCTGGCTGCGCAGGTCGGCCTGGCGCAGCCGGCTGATGTCCTGACCACCGACCAGGATGCGGCCGCCGTCGATGTCCGTCATCCGCAGCAGCAGCCGGGTGAGAGACGTCTTGCCGCCGCCGGACCGGCCGACCAGGCCGAGCTTCGCCCCGCTCGGCACGTCCAGTTCGAGTCCCTCGAACAGCGGCCGGCCGCCCCGGTGGGCGAAGGTCACCTTCTCGAAGCGGACGTCGGCGGTCCGGGGTCGCAGCGGCTCGGGGACCGCGGGATCGAGCACGGTCGGCGGCGTCAGCAGCAGCTCGGTGAACTGCGCGGCCTCCGTCATCGAGCTCTCCAGGCGACGGTAGATCTGATTGAAGTCGAACATGATCCGCGTGGCGTTGCTGTAGTAGGTGAAGGCCACCACGATCGCCTCCACGCCCTGCGCGCCCCCGGCGAGCCGGACCGCCAGCAGCAGGCCCACCGCGTTGGTCAGCACCGACATCGGCGCCACCAGCGTGTCGATGCGCAGGTTGCCGTAGTCCCACGAACGCAGGGTGAGGCGGCGGGACGTGGCGACGCGGGAGCGGTGCTCGGCGGCCTCGCGCTCCTCGGCGGCGAACGCCCGTACCGTGTCCATGTTCATCAGACTGTCGGCGACATGGCCCGATACCAGGGCGATCGCCTCCTCACGCTGGTGGACCAGCCGCTGGCGGCGCCGGATGAGGGGCACGACCAGCACGGCCGTCAGTGCGATCATCACCAGCAGCCCGGCGACGAGCAGCGGTTCGTAGCGCCAGAGCACCACGGCCCCGAACGTCAGTGGCACGAAGTTGCCCACGATCTGGAACGTCAGGGTGTCCACGCACGGCTCGAACCGGGAGGCGAAGCTCAGCACGCGCTTGGTCAGCGACCCCGCGAAGTTGTCCTGGAAGAACGCCGCGTCCTTGGCGAACAGTTCGTCCATCCCGATCACGTACAGATGCTCGATGCCGAGGGCGTCGACGCGGTTGAGGCAGTGCAGGGCGACGCGCCACAGGGCCTCCGCGAGCAGCAGGACACCCGCGAAGCCCAGGACGTACGGCAGGGTCGAGGCGACCGTGACGTCCCGGTCGCCGGCCATGTCGCCGACGAGCTTGGCGACGATCAGAGGCGCCACGTAGTTGATGCCGATGTTGCCGAGCGCCGAGAGCAACATGGCCGGTGCCGTCCACCGGCGGAGCCGGGCCAGCTCCCGTCCGTAGTAGCGAAGTGCGAGCAGTACCGAGCGCTTGCCCGGCCGAACCCTGCGTGATTCCGGCGTTTCCATCCCACCCCTGTGTCGTCCTGTGGCGGACCGCCACCGCGTCTGCGCGGGCAGGGGTCATCGCCGCAACGAATGCGTGGATTTCGGGTCGAGTCCGGAAGTGTCCCGCGACAGCGGCCATGGAGTCCAAGCGTTTTCCGGCCGGGCGGTGGTGCGCGGGGAGCGCCCGGGAGGCGCGGCGGGCGGACTCGGGGCGGACGCCGAACAGGCCGAAGCGCTCGACCGGTTCACCTTCTATGACAGTCGTTATAGGCGAGTGCTAGCCTGCTGCCCTCCATAACGACTGTCATAGGAGAGTGCCGTGACGATCATCACCGTGACCGCCCCGACGGGACGCCTCGGTCCCGGGCAGCGTCGCGAACTCGCACAGACGCTGACCGACGCGGTGCTGGTGCCCGAGGTGGGACAGCTCGCGCCGGCCGCCCGGGTCGGGTTCCAGGTGCACTTCGTCGAGCGTGAGCGGGACATGATGGCCATCGGCGGGCGGCTGCTGGCGGACGCCGGACCGGAAGCCGACGTGATGGTCGTCGACGTCGCGGTGATGGATGCCGCCTGGCAGGCGGACGTACGGGCTCAGGTCGTCGAGCGTCTCCTCGCCGCCCTGGCGGCGGCGTGCGGGCGGGGCGAACCCTCGCCGGCGTGGTGGGTCACCTTCCGGGTGATCGACGAAGGCAGTTGGGGTGCCTCCGGCGGTGTGCTGTCGATCCTGTCGCTGCTCGCGAGCGGGGTGTTCACCGAGGAGCGGGCCGAGGCCGTCCGGGCGGCGTTGGCGGTCAGGCCTTGATCGTGGCGAGGACCAGGGCGTGAAGCTGGGCCGCCGTGCGGTCCAGCGGCTGGGTGCTGCGCTTGGCGCGGCACATGGCCACGGTCCCCTCGACCGCGGCGACGACGAGCGTCGCGACCTCCGCCGCCTGCTCGGGATCGGCGCCGTGCTCGCGCAGTGAGCCGGCCAGCAGGCTCTCCCATTCGTCGAAGACCTCGGCGGCGGCCGTCAGGGCGGTGGGCGTCTCGTCCACGGGAGGCTCCTCGATCGAGACGGCGAGGACCGGGCAGCCGGCCCGGAAGTCGCTCTCCACGACGATCTTGCGCCACAGGGTGAGAAAGGCCCGCAGCCCGGCGACCGGACCCGCCTCCAGTTCCCTGCGCAGACTGCGGGCGGCCCATGCGCCGGTGTGGCGCACGGCCTCCGTGGCCAACTGCTGCTTGCCTTCGGGGAAGTAGTGGTACGTCGAGCCGAGCGGCGCCCTGGCGTGCTTGGCCGTCTCGCGGATGCTCGTCGCGTTCAGGCCGCGCCGGCTGATCATGTCGGCGGCGCCGGCCACGATCCGCTCGCGCGCCGTCGGGCTGGGCTTGGTCACGTACGCGATCCCTTCTGACCCCACTGGCTATAACAGCCGTCATAGTCTAGCGTGACCGTCGTCTATAACGACTGTCATAAACCACGTGGGCCCTTGAAGCCCCCGGACACCCGAAAGAGGTCCTCCATGCCGATGATCCGGCTCACGGCCCCGGCCGGCGCGCTGACCGACGCGGGACGCGACAGCGTCCAGCGCGACCTCGCGGCCGTGCTGCTGCGCTGGGAGGGCGCACCCGACACCGCGTTCTTCCGCGCCCAGGCGTGGAGTTACCTCGTCGAACTGCCCGACGGCGCCCAGCGCACCGCCGAGGACGAGGCGCCGCGTTTCCTCGTGGAGGTCACCGTCCCGCAGGGCGCCCTGTCCGAGCGCCGCAAGGCGGGCCTGGTCGAGGAGGCCACGAAGACGGTGCTGGCCGCCGCCGGACTCGGCCCGGACGACGCCTTGCGGGTGTGGGTGCTGGTGCACGAACAGCCCGACGGCACCTGGGGCGCCGGCGGCTCCGTCGTCCGCTACTCCGACCTGGTCGCTCTGGCGAAGGGGCAGCGGAACGATGCGTGAACTGACCTACGTGGCCAAGCGCACCGTCGAGTGGCGCGAGGCACCCGACCCCGAGCTCCGGTCGGACCGGGAGGCGATCGTCGCCCCGGTCGCCGCCACCCCCTGTGACGTGGACTCCTCCATCCTCGCCGGGCACGGCTTCATCGAGCCGCCCTTCGCCCTCGGCCACGAGTGCGTGGCACGGGTCGTCGAGACCGGCGACGCCGTCACCGCCGTGGCCCCGGGCGACCTGGTCGTCGTCCCCTGGTCCATCAGCTGCGGCACCTGCGACCGCTGCCGGGCCGGGCTGACCGCGCACTGCACCGCCGTGCCCTACATGGCGATGTACGGCGCGCCGATCGGCGGCACCTGGGGCGGCCTCTTCTCCGACCTGGTCCGCGTGCCCTACGCCGACGCCATGCTGGTCCCGCTGCCCACCGGTCTCGACCCGGTCGCCATGGCGTCCGCCAGCGACAACTGGTCCCTGGCCTGGCGCCTGGTCGCCCCGCACCTCAAGGCCCGCCCCGGGGCCCGGGTCCTGGTCGTGGCCCGCGGCAGCATCGGCCTGTACGTGTGCGACATCGCCCGCGCGCTCGGCGCCTCCGACGTGCTCTACGTCGACCCCGACCCCGGACACCGCGACCTGGCCCGGGCCTTCGGAGCCGCCACCGCCGAGACCCTGGAACCGATCCCGCAGAGCTACGACATCGCCGTCGAGGCCACCGGCCGCGTCGAACAGCTCTCGCTGGCCCTCAAGTGCCTGACCCCGGAAGGCATCTGCGAGAGCGCGGGCAACCACTTCCGCCCCGGCGAGCTGCCCTTGCTCGACATGTACCTCACCGGCGTCACCCTGCGCGTCGCCCGCGACAGCGTACGCGCCCACATCCCCGACGCCCTCGAACTCGCCGCCTCCGGCAAGGTCGCCCCCGAGAAGGTCGTCTCCCACGTCATCGACTGGGAGGACCTGCCGGCCGCGCTGCCGGAGAAACACCTCAAGCCGGTCTTCGTCAGGTCCGATGCCTGATCACACCCCGGTTCAGCCCCCACCGTCGCCGCCCCTGCCCACTGCGCCCGGAAACCCGATGCCCACCTCCCTCACCGACCCGCCGGCCCCCCGCACCTCCGAGGAGCTGGAACACCGCAGGGCCGCCATCACCCGCCTCGGTGACGAACTGCGCGCACTGGTGGAAGCCACCGTCCGCACCGCCGCCACCCCGCAGACCCTGGACCGCCTGGCCGGCGACGTCCGCCGTCTCACCGGCCGGCTGACGGGCCGACGGCGGGCCCGAGCGGAGATCCCCGAGGTCGACGAGTTCCCCGCCGGAACACGGATCTACAGTCCCGTCACCGGAGCCGGCAGCCCGCTGGCCCCGCCCGTGCGCGTCACGCACACCGACGACGGGCTGCTCGGCCACTGCACCCTCGGCTTCGCCCACGAGGGCCCGCCCGGCTACGGCCACGGCGGCATGAGCGCTCTGCTGCTGGACGAACTCATGGGGCGCGCCTGCGCCGCGGCCGGGCTGCCCGGCCTGACCGTCTCCCTGCAGATGCGCTATCACCGTCCGGTCCCACTGGAGACCCCGTTGCGGATCCTGGCCCGGGTGACCGGGACCGACCGCCGCAAGGTCTTCGTCCACGGGGCGGTCACCGCCCAGGAGGACCCCGCCACGGACCTGGTCACAGCGGACGGCGTGTTCGTCGCGCCCGACGCCGACCGGGCCCGGGCGCTGTTCCCCGGCCTGCCGGACGTGTCATGACGTGGGGCTGTCCGGGAGCAGTGTGAAGACCCGGTCGAGGCCGACGAGCGTGAGGACGCGCAGCAGCTTGGCCGGTACGGCGGCCAGGGCGACCTCGGCCCCGGCGTCCAGGGCGCGCTGGCGGGCGGCGAGGAAGACGGTGATGCCGGAGGAGTCGCAGAACTCCAGTCCGGCCAGGTCGATGACCAGGCACTGGCCCGGTGCCAACTGGAGTTGGTCTACCTGTCGGCGCAGTTCGGGCGCCTGGTCGTAGTCGAGGTCGCCGGACAGCCGCAGAACGGGGCCGGTCGCGGTGTCGTGCCGGGTGGTGATGAGCGGGTTCATGAAGGAGGGTTCGTCGCGGAGAGTACAGGGGTCGGGGTGGCAGGGGCGCCGAGGGCGAGCAGGGCGGTGTCGTCGTCAAGGCCGTCGCCGAAGCTCTTCAGCAGTCCGGTCAGCGCCGTGATCACCTCGTGCGGTGCGGCGGGAGCGTGGTCGGCGCCGAAGGCGCGCAGGGCGTCCTCGCCGTAGAGGTCGTCGCGGCCGGCGCCGGTGCGCGCCTCGGTGAGTCCATCGGTGTACAGCACCAGCGTGTCGCCGGCGGCCAGCACCGTCTCCGTGGTGGCGATCGGGGCGCCGGGGAGGGCGCCGACGAGCATGCCACCCGGAGTGGGCAGGTACTCGGCGCGGCCGTCGGCTCGCAGGAGGAGGGCCGGCGGGTGGCCGCCGGAGGCGAGGCGGACGGTGGCCGGACCGTGGGCGCCGCCGGGCTCTATGACGCCGAAGATGCAGGTGCAGTAACGGGGGTTGCCGCTGGCCGTGTATCGCTCGTGCAGTACGGCGTTCAGTGTGGCCAGGGCCGTGGCGGGGTCCGGGTCGTGGTGGGCGGCGGCCCGGAGTGTGTAGCGGGTCAGTGAGGTGAGCGAGGCGGCCTCGGGTCCCTTGCCGCACACGTCACCGAGGAAGAACGCCCACCGGCCGCCGGCCACGGGGAACAGGTCGTAGAAGTCGCCGCCGAGCTGGTCGGGCGAGGCCGTGTGGTAGTGGACGGCCGTCTCCAGCCCCGGCACGGCGGGCAGCGAGTCCGGCACGAGCGACCGCTGAAGGACGGAGAGCGCGTCGGCCAGCCGGGACCGGTCGGCCTCGGCCTGCCGCCTGGCCGCGTCCGCCTCTTCACGCGCCCGCTCCGCCTCGGCGCGGGACCGCTCGGCATCCTGGCGGCGGCGCAGCAGCTCCTCCTCGTAGGCGCGGCGGTCGGAGGCGTCGAAGACCGTGATGCGAATCAGGAGCGGCTCACCGCCGGAGCCGTGCTTGACCACGGCCGAGACCAGCACCGGCAGCCTGCCGCCGCCCTGCCGCTTGAGGTCCAGGGCGATGCCCCGCAGCTCGCCCTGCATGCGCAGCAGCGGCGCGAAGTGCGTCTCGTGGTACAGCTTCCCGCCGACGGTGAGCAGATCCGTGAAGCGCGTGCGGCCCACCACGGCATGCCGTTCCAGGCCCAGCCAGTCCAGCAGGGTGGCGTTGATCTTGGCGATGGTGCCGTCCATCATCGTGGACAGATAGCCGCAGGGTGCCGACTCGTACAGGTCCTCGGCGCTGTCCTCCAGCAGCGCCGTGAAGGCGGCGTCCGTGCTCGCCTCGTCCCCGGTTCCGGCGGGATCCGGCACACCGTCCGCGCGGCACATCACCGCACGGACTCCAGGAAGTCGAGGACCGCCCGCGTGGTGGCCTCCGGCGCGCTCAGCTGGGGGCAGTGCCCGGTGGCGTCGAGAGTGACCAGACGCGAGGACGGGATCGCCGCGTGCACGTACGCGCCGACCTCGCGGGGCGCGATGGCGTCCTGCTCGCACTCCAGCACCAGGGTCGGCACGGACACGCTCTTCAGATCGTCGCGGCTGTCGCTCAGAAAGGTCGTACGGGCGAAGACACGAGCGATGTCGGGGTCGGTGGCGCAGAAGCTGTTGGTCAGCTCCTGGCCCAGCTCCGGCCGCTCCGGATTGCCCATGATCACCGGCGCCATCGCGGACGACCAGCCCAGGTAGTTCGCCTCCAGGGACGCCAGCAGCTCGTCGATGTCCTCGGTGCCGAAGCCGCCCCGGTATCCCTCGTCGTCGATGTAGCGCGGCGAGGGCGTCACCATCACCAGCGCCCCGATGCGCTCCGGTGCGGCCCGTGCCGCCAGCACCCCGACCATGGCACTGACCGAGTGCCCCACGAACACCGCCTGCCGGAGATCCAGCTCCTCGCAGACCTCCACGACGTCCCGGGCGTAGCCGTGCAGCGAGGAGTACCGCTCCTCACTCCACGCCGACAGGTCCGAGCCGCCGGAACCGACGTAGTCGAACAGCACCAGCCGGTACCGCTCCGCGAGGGCCGGCACCACCAGCCGCCACATGTTCTGGTCGCACCCGAAGCCGTGCGCCAGAACCAGCACGGGCGCGTCGGCCCGGCCGGTGACCTGCACGTTGTTCCTGCGGCTGATGTCCATGCCGGACATGCTCCCACCTCGCCCACGACGTCTCGACGGTCGGCGGTCACCCCAGACAGAGCGGGAGTCGCGCCGCGAGGTCGCCCAACTCGGCCCGCTCGGCCTCCGTCGGCGCACGCCGGCCCGTGCCGACCAGCAGCGCGTCCAGGTCGTGGAACGAGGAGGGGAACGCGCTCCCCGCGATCTGCTCCAGCATCTCGCGGGACCGGGTGAGCCCCTCCGCCGGCGGTTGCTCCGAGTCCGGCAGGTGCGCGATCAGGTCGAGGTGGTGCAGGGTCCACTCCATGACGTACGCCGAGAGGTAGTCGGCCACGGTGAGGACCTCGTCGCGGGTGCCGACCCTGAGGGCCGGGTCGGCGAGCAGGGCGGCGCGGCCCGCGGCGGAGCCCACGTCGTCCAGGTGGAACGTGAGCAGCTTCGGGTCCTCGTACGCGGCGGCCAGCCGGACCGTCAGCGCGTCGAGCGGGTCCTCGCCGGTCGGCGGTGTGCCGCTGACCTCCCAGTAGGTCACCGCGTCCCGGGTCGGTTCCCGGTCGGACGGGGTGGCGAGGGTGATCAGGACGTCCTGGGCGTCGATGACCAGATGGCACACCAGGTCCCGTACCAGCCAGCCCGTACAGCCGGAGGGCCGTGCGAAGTCCTCGTCGGAGAGCCCGGCGACCGCAGTGCGCAGCGCCGCCCAGGAGCGTGAGAAGAGATCCACGTGATCCACGCAGGCAACGTAGTGCCGTGCCGTCAAGGCGGACAAGCGCATTTCGCCGCGCCTCAGCCGGCCGCACCCAGCCGTCCCGTCGCCAGGGCGGCGAGTTCGTCCGCGGTGCGCGGGCCGGTTGCCGACTCGGTCAACAACCCCTGGGCACGCAGGAGATCGGCGGCCGCGGCGCCCCACGGCAGCCGCAGCCCCGCCTCCCGGAGGAGATCGGTGCGGGCCAGCGCCTCGGGTGCGGGCCCGCTGCGGACGCCGGACGGGGTGAGCAGCGCCGCGTCGTCGGCCCAGCGCAGGGCGAGGTCGACGTCGTGGGTGGCCATCACCACCGTGGTACCGGCCTCGCGGAGCCCGCCGAGCGTGGTGAGGAGGCGTTCCTGGCCGTCCGGGTCGAGGCCGGCCGTCGGCTCGTCGAGGATCAGCACCCGGGGCCGCATGGCGACCGCGCCCGCGATGGCGGTGCGTTTGCGCTGCCCGTAGGAGAGCAGATGGGTGGGCCGGTCGGCCAGGGCGGTGATGTCCAGCGCGTCGAGCGCCTCCGCCACCCGCGCCCGCACTTCCCCGCCGGACAGCCCGAGGTTCAGCGGCCCGAACGACACGTCCTGCTCGACGGAGGCCGCGAACAGCTGGTCGTCCGGGTCCTGCACCACCAGCTGGACGGTCGTCCGCAGCCGCGTCAGGCCTTTACGGTCGTAGGCCACCGGCTGCCCCCCGACCGTCAACCGGCCCTCGTCCGGCCGCAGTCCACCGCTGAGCAGCCGCATCAGCGTGGTCTTGCCGCTGCCGTTGCGGCCGAGCAGGGCGAGCGCGCGCCCCTCGCGGATGTCGAAGTCGAGGCCGCTGAGCACGGCCGGGCCGTCCTCGTAGGCGAAGGACGCGCCCCGCAGGGCGACGAGGGCGGGCTCGCTCATGTCAGCGGCCTTTCCAGTAGGAAGGTGAGCACGGTCAGCACCACGAGGAGCGCACCACTGGCGGCCGTGAAGCGGACGGAGACACGGGCTTCGGGCAGCAGCACGCGCAGCGTGCCGTCGTAGCCGCGCCCGGCGAGACCGGCCTGGAGGCGGGCCGCGCGGTCGAAGGCACGGACGAACGCGGTGGCGCCGAGCCCGCCCAGCGAACGCCAGGCGGCGGCCCGCGAGGTGTGCCCGAGCCGGGCGGCCTGCGCATCGCGGACCCGGCGCACGGAGTCCAGCAGCAGGAAGCTCATGCGGTACGTCACGAGCGCCACGTCCACGACGGGCGCGGGGATCCCGGCCCGGACCAGCCGCGGCAGCAGATCCGACATGGGCGTGGTGAAGGCGAACAGCAGCACGCCCAGCGAGGCCGCGGAGGTGCGCAGCAGCAACTCACCGGCCCGGACGGGCCCGTCGCCGGCGACGGAGACGAAGCCCCCGGGCCCGCCGACCTGGACGAGCAGGGTGGCCGCTCCGGTCACGCAGAAGCCCAGCGGCACGCGGTAGGCCCGCCACAGCCGCTGCCAGGGCACACCGGCCGGACCCAGCAGCACCACCAGGGCCGTCACGAGCACCAGGGCCGCGCCCGGCCAGGGCGGCAGCGAGACGGCCAGCACGGTCAGCCCCAGTCCGAGCACGGCCTTGTCCACCGGATGGCGGCGGCGCCAGCGACTGCTGTGCGCCGCCGCGTCGATCGGCAGCACGCGGCTCAGGCCCTCTCGGCCGTGGACTTCCCGGCGGCCTCACGGCCCGGGCTCGCCGCGGCCCGCTCCAGCGCCCGCTGCTCGCCCTGCCGCCGGCCCCGGCGCAGGCCGAAGTAGTAGGCGAGGACGCCGGCGCCGAGGGCGGCCTGGAGGGAGAACAAGGCCGACTCGATCTCACCGGACGGCGGTTCGTACAGCGGCGAGAACCAGGGCTTGTAGTCCGGCTGGATCTCGGTGATCGCGTTCTCCGCCTCCGCGTCGGCGCCCGAGAACGGCTCCTTCTTGTGGTCGCCCAGGCCGAGCGCGAGCGGCAGCACGGCGAGCGCGGCCACCAGGACCAGCAGCAGGACGTTGATCTTCGTGTTCCTGCTCATCGGGTCGCCGCCTCGGTCTCGGTCCCGGCCTCGGTTTCGGTCTCGGACTCGGTCTCGGTCCGGGACTGCTTCTTGGTGAGGAGCACACCCAGCCGGGTCAGTTCGCCCTTGCTGGACTGCACCAGCAGCCGCATCACGAGCACCGTCAGCAGACCCTCGCTCACTGCGAGCGGAATCTGCGTGATGGCGAAGATGGAGCCGAACTTGCCGAGTGCCCCCAGGAACCCGCTGCCCGGGTCGGGGAAGGCCAGCGCCAACTGCACGCTGGTGACGCAGTAGGTGGACAGGTCGGCGACGAACGCGGCGAAGAACACGGCGACCATCAGCGGCACGTCGTACCGCCGCAGAAGCTTGTACACCGCGTATCCGGCCCAGGGCCCGACGATCGCCATGGAGAAGACGTTGGCGCCGAGCGTGGTGAGACCGCCGTGGGCCAGCAGCAGGGCCTGGAAGAGCAGGGTGATGGTCCCCAGCACCGCCATGGCGGGCGGCCGGAACAGGATGGCTCCCAGGCCCGTGCCGGTGGGGTGGGAGCAACTGCCGGTGACGGAAGGCAGTTTCAGGGCGGACAGGACGAACGTGAAGGCGCCGGAGGCACCGAGGAGCAGGGTGCTCTCGGGATGCTCGCGCACCTCACGGGTGAGTGACCGGGCCCCGTGGACGACGAACGGCGCCGACGCGACGCCCCAGGCGACCGCGTGCGCCGGAGGAAGGAAACCCTCGGCAATGTGCATGGCTCAGCAGACCCTCTCCAGCACCTCGTGGATGGTTGACGTGCCTTGGCCGGTCTCCTGGCTCACGGGTCCCACCGCCCGTGCTCCGCCTTCCCGGGTCCCTGAGGACCCAGTGGCCGCCCGCGAGGGCCGGAGCCGGACTTCCCGATCACAGTGGCGAGGGCCGCACCGGCATCACACCGGATTTCCCGTTCACCAAGGCGTGGTGACAGTAGTGCCGGGACAAGGGCGATGACAAGCCACCCGAGGGGGCGCGCAAGGGGCGCCCCCCGGCACACCGGCGCAGAACTCCTCAGTCGTCGCCCTCGTCGTCATCGTCCCCCGAGCCCTCCGGGGACGGTCCGGGCTTGTCCTCCTTGGGCTTGTCAGCCTTCTCGGGCTTGGTGTCACTCGCCTCCTCGGTCGGGCCCGTGGGGCTGGGTGCCGGGTCCGCGGCGGTCGGGGGAGCGGGTGCCGTGACGGAGGGAGTGACATCGGCCACTGTGCCGACGGTCGGCGTCCCGTCGGCCGCCGGGGCGGACCCGAGCGGATCGGCGGACTCGGCCGACGAGGGGGCGGCCGGGCTGCTCGCGGACGGGGACGTGTCGGGTTCCGTGCCCTCCGTCGCGGTGTCGTCGGGTGAGAACCACAGCATGCCGGCGCCCATCGCCGCCAGGAAGAGGGCCGCAGCGGCGGCCGTCGCGGCCACGCGCGGCCGGTTGCCCGCGGTGTTGCGCGGTGCGGCGCGACGTGAACGCCCGCCCCGGGCCGTGCGGGACCCCGTCGGCAGCGCGTAGGTGGCGGGGGTGCCGGGGTCTGCCGCCGCGCGCGGTCCCGGCTCGGCGGACGGCACCGGGAACGCGGCCTCCGGCAGCGGTTCGGGCAGCCCCCGCCAGGCGCCGCCGGCGAACCACTCGGCGGTCTGCTGGGCCGTGGGCCGGTCCTCGGGCTGCTTGGCGAGCAGGGCGAGGAGATAGCTCTCGAAGGCCGGCGGGAGACCGTTGACACCGAGCTCGCGGGGTGGCACGGGGGCGTTGTCGAGATGCTGGTGGAGGAGCGCGACGGCGGTGTCGGCCTGGAACGGCGGGCGGCCGCTGAGGAGCTGGTAGAGCACGCAGCCCAGGGAGTACATGTCGGAGGGCGGGCCCGCGGGCTTGCCCAGGGCCCGTTCCGGCGCGAGGTAGAGGCCGGTGCCGACGATCTGGCCGGTCGCGGTGAGTGCCGCGCCGGGATCGTCGAGGAAGCGTGCGATGCCGAAGTCGCCGATCTTGAGCGTGCCGTGGGCGTCCAGCAGGAGGTTGGCGGGTTTGATGTCCCGGTGCACGATGCCCTGCTGGTGCGCGGCGGCGAGTCCGGCGGCGGCCTGCGCTCCGAGGGTCGCGACCCGTTCGGCGGGGAGCGCCCCGGAGGCGGCCAGCACTCCGGAGAGGCTGTCGCCGTCGACCAGTTCCATCACCAGGAACAGCCGGTTGTCGTGCTCGCCGAAGTCCAGGACACCGACGAGGTTGGGGTGGTTGAGACGCCCGGCGGTCTGGGCCTCCAGGCGGAACCGGGAGGCCGCCGTCGCGTCCGTGTCCTGCGGCAGCAGTAACTTGACGGCCACCGCCCTGGCGAGCATCTGGTCGTACGCACGCCAGACCTCGCCCATTCCGCCGCGCCCGATCTCAGTGTCCAGCCGGTAGCGGCCCGCTAGCAGCACTCGTCCTCGTCCTCATGCTCGTGGGAAGGTTCGCCGCAGGCTCGACTCCCCGCGTTCCAGCGGAGGTTGATGGGGTGTGCCGCAGCCGACCCAGGATACTGGCGCCGCGTGACCGCCGTGGCCAGAAGTCTCAGGCGGCCGCGCCCTCCTCCCGGCGCGGCAGCAGCGTCACCGCGAGAGCCGTCACGGCGGCCAGGACCAGCCACGGCACGGCGGCCGGGAGGCCCAGGTCGAGCAGGGAGCCGGTGGCCGCGCTGCCCGCGAGCACGATCAGGCCGGAGACGGACGACAGCGCACCCGAGTAGAGGCCGATCCGGCCCTCCTCGGCGAGGTCGGGCACCCAGGCCCGGGCGGCGGGCACGACCAGCATCTGCCCCACCGTCAGCAGCACCACGAAGCCCGCGGCCGGCAGCAGTCCCGCGATGCCCGTCCAGCCGGCGGGGCGCGCAGCGGCCACCACCACGAAACCCGACGCGATCAGCAGCAGCCCGGCGGTCATGGAGCGGCGCAGATCGAGCCGGTCGCCGGCCCAGCGGGTCACGCGCAGTTGTGCGAAGACCACGAGCACCGAGGAGAGCGCGAACAGCCAGGACAGTGGCGCCTGGGAACCCGACGCGCGCTGCACCTCGTCCGGCAGAGCCAGATACAGCTGGTTGTAGGCGAGCAGGTACGAGCCGTACGCGCAACACAGCGCCAGGAAGCGGCGGTTGTGCAGCAGCACCCGCACTCCGCCCCGCTGCGGGGCGCGGACCCGGCCCGGTATGTGCTGCGGCATCAGCCACAGGTGCCCGGCGAGGACGAGCACGAAGACCGCGGCTCCCGCGAGGCATGCGGTGCGGAAGTCCACGGCGAGCAGCAGCCCGCCGAGCAGCGGGCCGGCGAAGGCCCCGATCTGGCCCGCCACGCTGAACAGGGCCAGGACACCGGTACGCGCCCCGTGCCCTGCCTCTTCCCAGTCCACCGCCTGCCGGGCCACCTCGGACTCCACGGCGGGGGAGAACAGCGCGGCGGCGAAACCGATCACCAGCACGGCGCCGATCACGGCCCCGCTCGCCTCCGCGTACCCGAGCCAGGCGAACCCGGCGATCCGCAGCACGCAGCCGGCCAGCACCACCGGGCGCACCCCCCACCGGTCGACGAGCCAGCCGCCCACTACGAACAGTCCCTGCTGACTGAAGGTGCGCAGCCCGAGGACGAACCCGACCAGCCAGCCCGCCATGCCGATGGCGGTGCCCAGGTGCTCGGCGAGGAACGGCAGGACGGCGTAGAAGCCGACGTTGAAGGCGAGTTGCGTCAGGATCAGCAGCCGCAGCAGCGGCGACAGCTCCTTCCAGAGCCGCCAGGTGCTCTCGCGCGGTGTCCTGGGCGCCGTACGAGAGGCCCGGCGGGTCACGACACGGGGGGTGGGGTCGGTCATCGTTCTTCCGCCGGTGGGGTGGGCACAGGGGTCAGGAGGCCGTCGGGCCGGTGCGACTGCCACCCCGGCACGGGCGTGCTCCGTTCCCCAGACGGACCAGACGGACCAGACGGAGCAGACGGACCAGACGGACCGGACGGTCCGGACAGCACGGACGGTCCGCCGGGCCGTTCGCGCCGCCGGGGCAGCCGTACACCTCCGGCGGCCGTCACCGCGAGCGCTCCCAGCAGGGCGAGCACGGCGGCGGGGAAGAGGACGGCCCACGGCGCCCGCTCGGTGTACGGCTGGTTCTCGGCGAGCAGCAGCCCCCACTCGGGAGACGGCGGCTGGGCGCCCAGGCCGAGGAAGCCGAGCGAGGCGAGGCCCAGCGCGATGCCGGGCAGCCGGAGCAGCGCGTGCCGGGCCACCGGCGGCAGCACGGCCGGCAGCAGTTCGTGCCGCAGCAGGTACCGGCGCCCGGCGCCCAGCGCGCGGGTCGCGGCCAGGTGGGTGGTCGCGCGCTCCTGACGCAGCAGTGCGGAGGTGTGGGCGGCCAGCGGGGACCAGGCGACGGCACCGACGGCGAGCGCGGGCGTCCACGGACCGCTGCCCGCGGCCCCGGCGACGAGGAGACCGGCCAGAACGGGCGGTACGGCGCTGACGGTGTCGACCAGCGGCCCGGACAGCCTCGGCAGCAGCCCCAGCAGCAGGCCGGTGACGAGGGCGGCGGCACTCACCGCCAGAGCGAAGCCGAGCGTGGTCAGCGCGCCGTGCGAGACCCGGGCGAGGACGTCCCGGCCGAGCGCGTCGGTCCCGAAGGGGTGCGCCGCCGAAGGGGCTTGCAGCCGGGCGAGCGCGTCCACGGCGAGCGGGTCACGGGGCAGTCCGAGACCGACGACAGCGGCGAGCAGCGCCCCGTACAGCAGCGGCAGGGCGCGGGGCGCGGCCGGGCCGGTCCGGTGCAGGGAGTGCAGGGCGCCGTCACGCAGCGCGGGCCCGGTCAGCAGCCGGGCCGCGAGCCGGGCGAGGACGCCGGCACCGGCCGCGAGCAGGACCAGGGCGAGCGTGCCGGACTGGAGGACGGGCAGATCCTGAGCGAGGGCGGCGTGCAGGGTGAGCCGGCCCAGGCCCGGGATGTCGAAGATCTGCTCGACGGCGACCGATCCGCCGGTCAGGCCGACCACGAACAGGCCCACGTTGGGCAGCAGTCCGGGCACACAGCGCCGCACCGCCTGCCGCGCCACCGACGTCGGCGGGACACCGCGCGCCGCCGCGGCCAGCGCCCAGGGTTCGGCGAACGCGCCGGGCAGCAGGTCGTGCAGCAGCCGCCCGAGCAGCGCTCCGGCGGGCAGACCGAGGGCCAGCGAGGGCAGCACCATCCACCGCGGCCCGTACCACCCCAGCGCGGGCAGCCAGCCCAGCTGCACACCGATCACCGCGGCCAGCACCGAGGCGACCAGGAACTCGGGCAGCGCGGCCAGCATCGCTGTCGCCGTGCCGCCGGGCCCACGCGCGCCCAGCCGGCCTCGCGCACCGAGCCGGAGCGTCCGGGCGCACACCGCCGCCGCCGTGGCCGCGGCGACCACGAGAGCCCCGGACATCAGCAGCAGCGACGCGCCGAGCGCCTGAGCGACGGAGGGCAGCACCTGGGCGCCGGACACCCACGAGGTGCCGGCGTCCCCGCGCAGCAGCCCGCCCAGCCACCGGCCGAGCAGGGTCAACGGGCCGTCGTCGAGCCCGAGTTCGTCGCGTACGACGCGCAGCGTCTCCGGCGTCGGGTCACGGTCCGCCGAGCGCGCCTTGAGCACGGTCAGCGCCGGGTCGGTGCGCGACAGCCACGGCAGCAGGCCGACCGCGCCGACCAGCGCGGCCGTGAGCACGGCCCGCCACAGCAGCGTCGGGCCGCCGCCGCGGGCGAGCACGCGCAGGGCGGCGAGGCCCTTGGCCAGGGGTGATTTCGCGGTGTTCAGTGTCGTCCCCGGATGCTCAGGCGAAGGGAATCTCGAAGTGCACCACGCCGCTGCCGCCGCCGGGCACTTCCGCCCGCTCGTCGCACACGACCTTGCCCAGCGACCGCCACAGGCCCAGCGCGCCGGGTGAGTGCGGGTACGTGTGCAGATACACGGACCGGTAACCACCGTCGGCCCGTGCGAAGTCGAGCAGTCCTGCCACCAGCCGGCGGGCCAGGCCGCGCCGCCGGTGCCCCGGGCTCACGTACACCCGCCGGAGCTGAGCCGTCTCCCCGGAGGGGAACCGTTCCGCCAGCCAGCGCGGATTCGGCGGATGCGCCGGCCCGCGCGCGTCCAGCGCCCCCGTGGCCGCCACCGTTCCGTCCCGATCGTCCACGGCGACCAGGAGTGTGTGGCGCGGCGGTTCGACGTAGAACGGCACCGGATCGATGATGTCGGCGTGCCATCGCGGCACATAGCCGGTGTCGAAGTCGCGGTACACGGCGTCCAGCATCACCACCCGCGCCCCGTCGATGTCCGCCGGTGTGGCCGCCCTGATGCTGTAGTCGTGCATTTGCGCATCATATGCAAATGGCTTCCACGCTCCTTCAGGGGCCGGTGCTCGCCCTGTGTGCGCGACCGTGGCGCGTCAAGGCGGTGGTGCGCCTTGAGCGGTCCGGGTGACTTCGTGCGTCCCGGACGCGGCAGAGGGAAAGGGATGGTCCGCCCGCCCGCCCGCCGTCCGAAGGTGATCGCCCGTGTCCCTCAGCGCCCCCGCGCAGTCCGCCGTCGGCACCCCGCCGCTGACCCAGAGCCCGGTCGACATCCGCCCGCAGGACACCGACGTCTCGGCCCTGCCGCCGCTGCGCCTGCGTCATCCGGCGCGGCTCACCATGCGGCTGCGCTTCGAGCGCCCGAGGCAACACCGTCCCGGTTGCGACCGGCCCGAGGAGGGCACGGTGAAGGCCGAGCCGCCGCCCGGGCAGGAGTGTCTGATGAGCGTCGGCGACCGCACGTACCACCTGGAGGACGTCCACTGGCACACCCCGGCCGAGCACACCGTCGGCGGGGTGACGTTCCCGGTCGAACAGCACCTGAAGTGCGTGACGACGACCGCGGCCGGTGAGAAGGAGTACGCGGTCCTCGCGGTCTTCGTCCACCCGGGTGACGCCAATCCCTCCCTGGACCGGCTGCTGGGCTCCGCCCGCCGCGGCGAGGACCCCTGGGACGTGCCGGACGTCGAGCTCGACACGCTGCTGCCGCCCTGCACCGAGTCCTACCGCTACCTGGGTTCCACCACCACCTGCCCGTACACCACCGGGGTGCACTGGACGGTGCTCACGCACCCCGTGCAGGTCTCCGCCGCCGCGCTGGCGCACTACCGGGACCTCTTCCCCGAGGGCAACGCCCGCGAGGCGCAGCCGCTCGGCGACCGGCGCATCGCCGGCGACCGTCACCGCTGGTGGTGAGGCGGGGCACGGGGCGGTCCGTCAACTCGCGGGTCAGCCCTGGGCCGGGGTGAGCACCACGAAGTCCGCGTTCGCCGGGTCCAGGCAGACGGCCAGCCTGCCGACGCCCTCCACGTCCGCGGGGCCCATCTGCACGCTTCCGCCGTTCCCGTTGACCGCGGCCACCGCGGCGTCGCAGTCCGCCACGGCGAACACCGGGTGCCAGTACGGCCGTCCGCCCGCCAGCGACAACTGCTCCTTGCCGAGCTCCATGAGGCCGCCGTGCATCCGTTCCTCGGGCAGGCCGGCGGGGGTGATGAGCGTGTACGTGCCCCCGCCGCCCGGCAGCTGCGTGTCGCTGAACTGCCAGCCGAAGAGGCCGCCGTAGAACTCCTTCGCGGCCGCCGCGTCGCTCGTGTACAGCTCGGTCCAGGACAGCGACCCCGGCTGGTCCACCAGATCGACACCCTTGTTGGTCCCCGGCTGCCAGACGGCGAACTGGCCTCCCAGCGGATCGCTGTACTGCGCCATCCGGCCCCACTCTTCGAGGTCCATCGGCTCCACCCGCACGGTGCCGCCCGCCTGCCGCACGGCCTGCGTCGTGGCGTCCGCGTCGGTGACGCTGTAGTAGAGCATCCAGGCCGGGCGCGCCCCCTCCTCCGTGAGCTTGCCGAGCCCGGCGACGATCTTGCCGTCCTTCCGGAACATCCCGCCCTCGAAGTCCTCGCTCTGACCCATGGACTCGTACTCCCAGCCGAGCACGGCGCCGTAGAAGGCCGCGGCGGTCCGGACGTCCGGTGCGCCGAGGTCGAGCCAACAGGGGGAACCGGGGGCGAACTCCGTGGTGATCATGGCGATGCTTCCCTTCCACTGACCGTCTGTGGCCCCAGCGTGACACCGGGCACCGGCACTCGCCCGTCGGCGGCTCGTGGGACCATCGGGTCCATCGCCCGTACGGGTGGTCGCGGATCCGGTGCTGTGAGGGTGGGTGGTCGGGGTGGACCGCTGGGAGTGGGACGACACGCTGTTCTCGGGGACCGCCGCCTACTACGGACGGGGGCGGCTGCCGTACGCCCCCGGGCTCGCGGACGCGCTCGCCGGGGCGTTGGGGCTCGACGGGACGGGACGTCTGATCGACGTGGGCTGCGGGCCCGGGACGCTCGCCCTGAGCCTCGCGCATCTGTTCGGCGAGATCGTCGGAGTGGACCCCGACAGCGGGATGATCACCGAAGCCGCGCGCGGGGCCGCCGGCCGGGGAGTGGGGGAGAAGACCCGGTGGGTGCGGGCCCGTGCCGAGACTCTGCCCGCCGGGCTCGGCACCTTCACCGTCGCCACCTTCGGGCAGTCCTTCCACTGGATGGACCGCGACCTGGTCGCGGCGACCGTCAGGGACATGCTCCGGCCCGGCGGGGCCCTGGTGCACATCGCGGACCTGAAGTCGCAGGAGCCGACCGTCGACGGCCTGCCGCACCCGGCGGTCCCCTACGCGGCGGTGGACGAGCTGGTCAAGCGGTACCTGGGGTCCGTACGGCGAGCAGGTCGCGGCCTGCTGCCGCAAGGGACAGCGGGCGGAGAGGCCGAGGTGTTCGCCCGCGCGGGATTCTCCGGTCCCCGGCGTCTCGTCGTGCCCGGCGGCCAGGCACTGGAGCGGACCTGCGACGACGTCGTCGCCTGGGTGTTCTCGATGTCGTTCTCGGCGCCGCATCTGTTCGAAGGGCGCCGGGACGACTTCGAGAAGGACCTGCGCGGGCTGCTGCGGGAGGCCTCCGATTCCGGCCTGTTCTCCGAACGCGGGCCGAGCACGGAGGTCTTCGTGTGGCGGACGGCCGCGTCCCCGTACTGAGCGCTGATCGGACCCGGACGGACGCCGGGACGGCGTCAGTGGACGGACAGACCGCCGTCGACGTGGACCGACTGCCCCGTGAGGTAGGCGGACGCCGGGCTCGCCAGGAAGACCGCCGCTCCCGCGAAGTCCTCGGCCAGGCCGTTCCGCCCGATCATGGTGCGCGCGGCGAGGGCGGCCACCTTCTCCGGATCCGAGGACAGCCGCGCGTTGAGCGGTGTCATGACGAAACCCGGCACCAGCACGTTGCAGGTGACACCGCGCGGTGACCACGCCTCGGCCTGGGACCGGGCCAGCGCCTCCAACCCGCCCTTGGAGGCGCCGTAGGCACCGCTCTGGACGAACGCCCGGTGCGCCTGCTGGGAGCTGATGTGCACGATGCGCCCGTACCCGCGCTCCGCCATGCCGGGGCCGAAACGCTGCCCGAGCAGGAAGGGCGCCTCGAGGTTGACGGCCATCGTGACGTCCCAGACGTCCTCGGTGAGCTCGTCCATCGGCGGACGCAGGTTGATCCCGGCGCTGTTGACGAGGATGTCGGGCTCCCCGAACACCTCGGCGGCCCGCTCGGCGGCCGTGCGCACACCCTCACGCGTGCTCAGGTCCGCGCTGACCCACGCGGCGCGGCAGCCCTCGGCCGTCAGTTCCTCGACCGTCGCGGCCAGTCCGGCCTCGCCGCGGGCCACGACCACCACGCTCGCCCCGGCACGGGCGAGGGCGCCCGTGATGGCGCGGCCGATACCGGAACTGCCGCCCGTGACCACCGCGACCCGGCCCTGCAGGGAGAACAGCTCGGAGAGGTACGCCTGCGCGTCCGGTGTCGCTCGTGTCGTCATGGCGAGAACTCTAGGAGGCCCGACCGCCTTTGGGGGCGGCGGCCCCCGTAGAAGCCGGCCGGCTGGGCCGGCCTCAGCCTGTGAGCACGCGTACCTCGCCGTCGGGGAGTTTCGGCCACCAGTGGTGGTAGCGGCGGTAGACCTCCGTGTCACGGTCGGTCAGCAGTCCGGTCAAGGACGCGGCCTCCGCGGCGAGTTCGTCCCACACGGGGGCCGGCAGGTCGTGGAACGCCGTGGCCTCGATGGCGCCGTCGACCGCGCGCCACACGCCGGCGACCCGGCCGTCGACCAGCAGCGTGGGCAGCACGTCCCCGTTCACGCGGATCACCACTCGGCGATAGGCGGGAGGGATCACACGGCTGCGGTCGGCGTGCGCGAGCAGGACGCTGTCCCACATGGCCATGAGCCGCGGCGGAGCCGGAGTGCCGGCCGGCGGGCGCAGGGCGCCCGGTACGTCGTACAGCAGGGTCCCGTCCGGTCCGCGCAGCTGCTCCAGCCCGTCGGCCAGTGCGTGCAGAGCCTGCCGCACCGGTGTCCGCGGCAGCATCGCGAACTGCGCCACGTCCGCCACCGACGCCGGCCCGAAGGCCGCCAGATAGCGCAGCACCAACTGCCGCACCGCCTGCGCCACCGGTTCCCGGCCCGTGGGCGCGGGGCCGGCCGGCGCCGCGACGAACGACGCCCGGACACCGAACGACCAGGGGCCTGAGGTCGGGACGTGCAGCAGCGGCGCGTAACCCTTGAGCCCCCACCAGGCACCGGCCTGCTTGTCGGTGCCGACCCGCCCCTCCACCCAGGACTGCAGCTCGGCGGCAGTCCGGGGCCGGTCCGCGAAGTCCAGCAGTTCCCGGGCGAGCGCCTCGCCGTCGGCCGGCGTGAGCCCCGCGGCGGCGAAACGGTGACCGAGCCGGGAGGCGTACAGCGTCGGCTGCATCGCCTCACGGAACACCCGGTGGTCGTCGGCGTGCACCGCGTGCAGCGTGATCCGCATCAGGGTCGCCTTGACCACCGTCCGCCGCGCGAAGGCGGCGTCCAGCTCGGCCGGGTCGAAGCCGGCCAGCCGGTTCCACAGCGCCACGTACGGCGAAGCGGGGTGCTGGGCCTGCAGCGCCACCACCCGCCGCACCGCCTCGGCGGGCTCCAAGGCCTCCCGCCTCAGCAGCAGTTGGCGGCCGAGGGTTGCCCGGTTGAGCTCCTGCGCGGTGATGTCCACGCCGGGATTCTGCCGTGGCCCGACCGGAGGCATCGACTCCGGGGGAGTGGCCTGGATCACACGTCGCGAATTGAGTGTCCGGCCCGGGCGGTGTCCGTACCCATGGGTGACCGAGCGGGGCCGGATGCGAGGATGAGGCGCCATGACAGCTGGGTGGTGCGCTCGCACGACACGGGCCGCGGTGTTCGCGGCCGTCTGTGTCGTGCTCGCCGCCCTGGGCCACGTCATGATGTCCGGCGACCACGTGCCGTTGCGGGCCCTGGTGGCCGGCTGGGCCGTGACCGGTGTGGCGGGCTGGTGCCTGGCGGGCCGCGAGCGCGGTCCGGGGCTGGTCGTCGCCGTCGCCGTGGCCGTGCAGACGGCCCTGCACTCGGCGTTCTCCCTCCTGCCGTCGGCGCCGCCCGCCGGAACAGGGGGTGCCGGTGCTACGCAGCCCATGCACACGGGGTCCATGCACATGGGACCCATGGACGCGGGTTCCATGGGGCACGACATGCACTCCATGGAGTCCATGTCCCCGCACCTGGGGCACGCGGGACACCTCCCGGGCGGTGACTCGTCGCTCGGCATGCTCGCCGCCCACCTGCTCGCCGCCCTGTTGTGCGGTCTGTGGCTGGGCCACGGCGAGCGGGCCGTGTTCCGCCTGATGCGCGCCGTGGCCGGCCGGCTGGCCGCGCCGCTGCGGCTTCTCTTCGCCCTGCCCGTCCCGCCGCCCCCGCCCGTGCGGGTACGGCGACCGTCCTCGGACCGGGCGCCGCGCCTCCTCCTTCTCGTCCACGCGATCACCTCTCGAGGGCCGCCCGTGAGGGCCGCTGCCGTCTGACGGCAGCCGGCGGTCCCGGGGCAGCCCCTGTGCGCCCCGGAGCCGGTCGTACCTCCGTGCCCGCGAACATCGCCGTACGGGTACGACCGCATCCCTCACTCACCAGGACCGCGTGGCCACGCGCGCACGCCATCCACGTGGTCAGGCGTACCCGCACGCCCGTGGTCCCGGCATTCCGAGAAGGACATCAGGTGATCACTCCTGCCCTGCCTCTGCCCCGCGAGAGAACCGAACCCTCGGCGCGGACCGACGAGTCGACCGACGAGTCGATAACCGCCTGGGCGCTGGCCGCCCGCGGCGGGGACTCCGTGGCCGTCGACCGCTTCGTGCGCGCCCTGCACCGTGACGTCATCCGCTACGTCGCCCACCTGTGCGCGGATCCGCAGGCCGTGGACGATCTGACGCAGGACACGTTCCTGCGGGCGCTCGGCAGCCTGCACCGGTTCGAGGGCCGTTCCTCCGCACGTGCCTGGCTGCTGGCCATCGCCCGGCGAGCGGTGGCCGACAGCCTCCGGTACGCCGCCGTACGCCCCCGCCGGGCCGACCTGCCGGCCTGGGAGCCGGCGGTCGAACTCGCCCAGCCCCGAGGGCTGCCCGGCTTCGACGAGGGGGTCGCGCTGCTGGAGCTGCTGGCCGGACTGCCGGACGAGCGGCGCGAGGCGTTCGTCCTCACGCAACTCCTCGGTCTTCCGTACGCGGAGGCCGCCGAGCTGAGCGGCTGCCCGATCGGCACCGTCCGCTCCCGCGTGGCCCGCGCCCGGGCGTCGCTCCTGGCCCTGCTCGCCGAGGCGGAGGAACCGGCTCCCGCCGTGTCACGCGCCCCGGCCGCGGCCTGAAACAGGCCATTCCGGCGCCCGGTCCCGGGCGCCGGAATGGCCTGCGACCGCCGCACACCGCCCTCCCCCTCAGCCGCTCCCCGGCTGCCCCGCCTCCACCGCGCGCCAGAACGCGTCGACACGGGAGTTGAACACGTCGGGGACCTCCTGGAAGGGCTGGTGGGCCTCGCCGGGAAGTACCTCGAACGCGGCGCCGGGGATGCCGTCCGCGACCACACGTCCGAGGCGTGGCGGTGCGACGAGGTCGACTTCGCCGGACAGGACGAGGGTCGGCACACCGATCCGGCCCAGACGGTCGAGCGTGTCGTGACCGGCGAACGCCGCGAGCTGGCGTTGGAAGGCCTCGACGGACTGCGGGTGTTCGAAGGCCAGTGTTTCGTCGACGAAGCGGTCGACCATGCCGTCGGCGTGGGCGCGCGGTGTGTAGACCCACAGGAAGAACGCCTCCAGCATGGCCCGCTCGCTCGGCGCGCGTTCCGCCATCCAGTGCCAGAAGCGCGCCACGGCACGGAAATAGGGGTCGGGGCGGGCCATCGTGCTCATGAGGACGAGGCTGCGCACCAGCCCGGGGTGGCGCAGAGCCATCTCCTGGGCGATGAAACTGCCTCCCGAGAAACCGGTGACGTGGGCGGCCGGAACATCGAGCGCGCGCAGCAGCGCAGCGGCGTCGTCGGCCATCCGCGGCACGGAGAGCGCCCCCTCGGGCAGCGGTGTACGGCCGACGCCCCGGTTGTCGAAGGCGGTGATCCGGTAGCGGTCCGCGAGTCCGTCGAGCTGGGGCTGCCAGGCTTCGGCGGGATCCCCGAGCCCCGCGACGAGCAGGACGTCCGGCCCCCGGCCCCGGCGCTCGACCCACAGTCGGACGCCGTCGGCGTCGATCAGCTGTCCCATCGGCGGCCTCCGGGGTCAGGGCACGGGAGTGGTCACCGGCGGGCCGGTTCGATGTTCTGGTTGGCGTGGAAGAGGTTGTCCGGGTCGTAGGTCCGCTTGACCCGGGCGAGCCGGTCGTAGTGGTCGCGGTAGGTCGCCCGGACCCGCTCCCGGCCCTCGCCCGCACCCATGAAGTTCACGTACGAGCCGCCCATGGAGTACGGGTGCAGCTCCTCCTGGTAGCCCACGCACCACTGCCTGATCGTCTCGGCGTTGGCCGGATCGGGGTCGACACCGGCGAACACGCCGGACCAGACGGCGTCCCGGTAGCTCCACGCGGTGTCGTCCGGCCCCGTCCGGTGGGCGGCACCGTCGATCGGATAGAGGTGCATCAGTGAGAGCTGCGTGGGGTTGTTCTCGCCGTACTTGAGGTGTACGTCCAGGGCGGCGTCCGGGACGTGGTCGAAGAAGTCGCCCCGCCAGTACCACTGGTAGCCCGCCGGGATCAGCTCGTCGAACATGCCCTGCAACGCGACGTAGGGCATCGGCGTCGTGAAGTGGAAGGCCGGCGGCCCGGGTTCGTTCACCACGGAGAGGGTCTCGTCGAGCCGGTCCGGGTCACCGGTGTGGCACCACACGACGCCGCACACCTTCCGCCCGTGGAGCTCCTCGGGGAAGGGCGGCCCGGGCGGGACGACGAGGATCGCGAAGAAGCCGTAGACGTCCTCGGGCGCCTGGGGGAGGAACTCGCGGTACCAGCCGAGCACCTCGCGGGTGCGTTCGACCGGCCAGACGGTCACCCCGACCCCGACGGTGTCCACCGGATGCAGCCGGTAGGTGAGGGACGTCGCGATGCCGAAGTTGCCGCCGCCGCCGCGCAGCGCCCAGAACAGGTCCGGGTGCTCGTCGGCGCTCGCGGTGACGTAGCTGCCGTCGGCGAGGACGACGTCCGCGGAGATCAGGTTGTCCGCCGTGAGGCCGTACTTGCGGGTGAGGTAGCCGTGTCCGCCGCCGAGGGTCAGGCCACCGACGCCCGTCATGGAGATGATGCCCGTCGGGGTGGCCAGACCGAAGGCGTGCGTGGCGTGGTCCAGGTCGCCGAGCTGGGCGCCACCGCCGGCCTGGGCGGTCCTCGCGGCCGGGTCGACGCGCACCCCGCGCATCGGTGAGAGGTCTATGGTGACGCCGTCGTCCAGCAGGCACAGGCCGGGGCCGCTGTGCCCGCCGCCCCGTACGGCGAGTTCCAGGCCGTGGTCGCGGACGAAGGCGACCGCCGCCATGACGTCCCCGGCGTCCGCGCACCGCACGATGGCGGCCGGGTGTTTGTCGATCATCGCGTTGTAGATCTTGCGTGCCTCGTCGTACTCGGCGTCCCGCGGGCCCGTGACCGGTCCGCGCAGCGTGGTCCGCATGTCTTCCAGAGTGGCGCTGTCCATGACGATCTCCTAGAGACGTGTGACCGCGCTGACCCCACCAGCGTCTCGCCGACGGCGGCGCGACGCATGTCCTGGCGGGTCCGCCGACGACGGCCGCGGGCCGCCCGCGAACGGTGAGGCGGACTCAGACCGGTCGCACCGCCGGCCGCCGCGTCGCCCAGCGCCGCTTCCGGTAGCTGCCGGCCACCCGGCACACGGCGTAGACGCCGAACGAGATCGTCGTGACGTAGGGGCTGATGGGGATGCTGCTGCCCAGGGCGAGCAGGATGCCGCCCTCGATCGAGGCCACGGCGAACAGCACGCTCAGCACGGGCAGCAGCACCGGCGACGCGGTGACGCGGGCGGCGGCGGCCGCCGGGGTGACCACCAGGCTCAGGACCAGCAGCGCGCCGACGACCTGGACCGACAGGGCGACCGCGAGCCCGAGCACCAGCATGAACGCGAAGGACAGCGCCCGCACCGGAACTCCGCGCGCCTCGGCCACGTCCGGGTCGGTGCTGGCGAAGGCGAGCGGCCGCCACATGACGGCGAGGGCGGCCGCCACCAGCACGGATACCCCGAGCAGCCACGCCGTCCGCGGGGTGTCCACGGCGACGATCTGCCCGGTGAGCAGCCCGAACTTGTTGGCCGCCCGGCCCTTGTAGAGGGCGAGGAAGAGCACGCCGAGCCCCAGCCCGAACGGCATCATGATGCCGATCACCGAGTTGCGGTCCCGGGCCCGTGAGCCGAGCACTCCGATGGCGCCGGCGGCGAGGAGCGATCCGGCGATCGAGCCGGCCACGATGTTCACGCCCAGCAGCAGTGCCGCGGACGCGCCCGCGAAGGACAGCTCGCTGATGCCGTGCACCGCGAACGGCAGGTCCCGCATCAGCACGAACACCCCGGCCAGCCCGCCCACGAGCCCGAGCGCCACACCGGCGATCAGGGAGTTGCGGACGAGGGCCAGGAGTTCGCCGTAGTCGGTGAAGTCGAAGATCTGGTGCCAGATCCCGTCGGCGAGCGTCATGCGCGCACTCCGTCCGTCTCGTGAGCCGGTTCGGGGCGGTGCGGCGGGGCGGCCTGCTCGTCGGGTGCTCCCAGGACCGCCACCCGTCCCCGCACCCGCACCACGTCGACCTGCGTGCCGTACAGCCGGGACAGCGTCTCGGAGGTGAGCACCTCCTCCGGGGTGCCCACCCGGTGGCCGCCGCGCGCCAGGTACAGCACCCGGTCGGCCGGCCCCAGCACCGGGTTGATCTCATGCGTCACGAAGACCACCGCCGTACTGTGCGAGCGGCGCCGGGCGTCGATCAGTTCGGTGACGGCGCGCTGGTGGTTCAGATCGAGCGACAGCAGCGGCTCGTCGCACAGCAGGAGGCGCGGGTCGGTGGCCAGGGCCTGCCCGATGCGCACGCGTTGCCGTTCGCCGCCGGAGAGCATCCCGAGCGGGACGTCGGCGTAGGCGGACGCACCGACCGACTCGAGGATCTCGTCCACCCGGCGACGGACCCCGGCGGTCCGCAGCCGTGGCCCGAAGCGGTGCCCGTCGATGCCGAACCGGACGAGGTCCCGGGCGCGCGCCAGGGTCTGTGTGGACAGCGCGGCCTGCTGCGGGACGTAGCCGATGTATCGGGCGGACTCGCGAGCGGGCCGCCCGAGGACGGTCAGCGTTCCGGCGGACAGCGGGCGGCGGCCCAGCAGCGCCCGCACGAAACTCGTCTTGCCCGCACCGTTCGGGCCCAGCACGGCCAGGAACTCCCCGGGCCGTACGTCGAGATCGAGGCCGCTCCACACCGCGCGGTCGCCGTACGACAGGGCCGCGCCGCGCATTTCGACCACGGGGGCGCCCTCCTGTCCGGTCACGGGGCTCACTTGGCCAGCGCGCCCGCGAGCGCGTCGACGTTGGCGGTCATCCAGCCGAGGTAGTGCTCGCCCTTCGGCAGGGTCTCGGTCACCGGCACGAGGGGAATCCCGGCCGCCTCGGCCGCCGCCTCTGCCTTCTCGGTCTCCGGGCCGGAGGTCTGTTCGTTGTAGACCAGCACCTTCACCTTCCGGTCGCCGAACAGCGCCAGGCTCTTCCGGAGGATCCGCGGCGGGACGTCGCCGCCCTCCTCGATCGCCGCACTGAACTCCGCGGGCGTCCGGTTCACCAGGCCGCTCGCCTCGGTCATGTACAGGGGCACGGGCTCGGTGATCGCCACGCCCTCGCCGCCGTACTCCTTCTTGATGCGCGCCTCCGCGGCCTCCAGCGGCGCGAGCTTCGCCTTGAAAGCGGCGGCGTTCCTCTCGAAGCCGGCCGCGTCCGCGGGGTCGGCCTTCGCGAGGCCGGCGGCCATGCGGTCGGCGAGGCGGGCGACGGTGGGGAAGTCGTACCAGACGTGCTCGTTGAGCTCGCCGCCCTTCGGGGCGGTCCTGCCGGAGACCTGGACCGCGTTGATCACCTGGGCCGAGTCGTTGTGGCCGCCCTTCAGCATGCGGTCGACGAAGTCGTCGTAGCCGCCGCCGTTCTCGACGACGATCTTCGCCTTGGCCAGAGCCAGTTGGTTCTGGGGATCGGCCTCGTACGAGTGCGGGTCCTGGTCGGGGTCGCTGATGAGCGAGGTGACGTGAACCTTGCCGGCACCGATGCGCTCGGCGATGTCGCCGTAGACGTTCGTGGAGGCGACCACCGCCACGCGGTCCGGGGCGCCCCCACCGCCGGCGGAGTCCGACGAGCTGTCACAGCCCGCGAGCAGGGCCAGTGACGCGCTGGTCAGCAGCGCCAGGTGGCGGGACGGGGACAGGGGCATGGCTCCTCCAGGGGTTCCTAGGCAGGCGCCACGCTAGATGGGAATGAATATCAAAAGCGTCTTCGGGGTTCAGTCATATGAAAATCATTGCCAGCTGTTGGTGGTGTTTGGACTGTCTATCCAGACTCTGGACGCCTGGTCTAGAGTGGTGGAAGAGGGGAGGCGGGATGAGCAGTGAACTGCGAGCCGAGCGGGACGCGATCCTCGCCGCGCTGACGCCGGTCGCCGACGGGATCGCCGCGACCTTCGGGCCGGTCTGCGAGGTCGTGCTGCACGATTACAGGAATCCGGAGAAGTCGGTCGTCGCCGTGGCCGGATCGGTGACCGGGCGGACGGCCGGCGGCGCGATGAGCGAGATCGGCATGCGCGTCCTCGCCCGGGGCGACGAGGCGTCCGACGAACTGAACTACGTCACCCGCACCCGGAACGGGACGCTGGTGAAGTCCTCCACGATGGTCCTGCGGGACTCCACGGGCGCCGTGTTCGGCGCCCTCTGTGTCAACGTGGACGTCGGCGCCGTCACTCAGGTCCACGATCTGCTCGGCGCGCTCGCCGGGCTCGGCACCCAGCCGGCCGAGCTGCCGACCACCACCTTCGGCAACGACATCGACTCCGTGGTCGACGCGCTCTTCGACGCCCACCGGTCGAGGCAGCGGGGGAGCTGGGCGGAGCTGGACCGCGCGGAGCGTCTGAACCTGTTCGGCGGGCTGGACACGCGCGGTGTCTTCGCCGTGCGCGGCGCGGTCGAGCAGGTCGCCGCCCGGCTCGGCATCTCCCGCGCCTCCGCCTATCACTACCTCTCCCAGGCCAGGGCCGCCCACGACACTTCCACCGGAGGATCCGCGTGACGACCACCACCCCACCGGTCACCCTCGGCGACGTCCGGGACGCCGCCGCCCGGCTCAGGGGCGTCGCCCACCGCACGCCCGTCCTGCGCTCCTCCGCCCTCGACGCGCTCGCCGGGGCCGAGATCCACCTCAAGTGCGAGAACTTCCAGCGCGTGGGCGCCTTCAAGTTCCGCGGCGCCTACAACGCGGCCTCCCGCCTCACTCCCGAGCAGCTGTCCCGGGGCATCGCCGCCTACTCCTCCGGCAACCACGCCCAGGCCGTCGCCCTGGCCGCCCGGGAGCTCGGCACCACCGCCGTGATCGTCATGCCGGAGGACGCCCCGCCGTCGAAGCGCGCCGCCACGGCCGGCTACGGCGCCGAGATCGTCACCTACGACCGCTACACCGGCGACCGCGTCGCCATCGCCGAGGCCCTGGCCGCCGAGCGGGGCCTGACGGTCGTCCCGCCCTACGAGCATCCGCATGTCATCGCCGGGCAAGGTACCGCCGCACTCGAACTCGTGGAGGAGGTGGGGGAGCTCGGCACGCTGGTCGCCCCCGTCGGCGGTGGCGGGCTGATCGCCGGAAGCGGCACCGCGGTCAAGGGCCTGCACGCGGGGACGCGGGTGATCGGCGTCGAACCCGAGGCCGGGGACGACACGAAGCGCTCCCTGGAAGCCGGCCGGCGCGTCAGCGTCCCGGTCCCGCACACCATCGCCGACGGCCAGGCCCTGCACACGCCCGGAGAGCTGACCTTCTCCCTGAACCGGCGGCTCCTGGACGACGTCGTGCTGGTCACCGACGACGAGATCCGGGACGCGATGCGGTTCGCCTTCGAACGCCTGAAGATCGTCGTCGAGCCGAGCGGCGCGACCCCCCTCGCCGCGTTGCTCACCGGCCGCGCGGGTCCGCTCGAGGGCCGCGTCGGCGTCATCCTCTCCGGCGGCAACATCGACGCCGAGCGCTTCGCCGAGCTCTGCGGGCACCGGTCCCCTGCGGACCCGCCCCGGGTTGGCGGCCACTCCGGGACGGACGGACGATAGGGAAGAGGAGGCCGGCCGCCTGCGGCGGTGTCCAGGGCCGCCGGACAGGCCGGCTCCCCGGTCGTGGCACGCCGCGGCCGGAAGGGAGCGCGTCATGTTGGAAGTGAAGACGATCGACAAGCCGGACGAGCGGCGTGATTTCCCCAGCGGCCACCTCGAAGCCGTCCACATGACGGACCTCGACTTCGCCGTGGCGACCTTCGAGCCCGGCTGGCGCTGGTCCGAGTCCGTGGCCCCGATCGCGGGTACCACCACCTGCCAGATGCACCACAACAGCTATGTGCTCCAGGGCCGCATGCACATCCGCATGGACGACGGCGGGGAGAGCGAGGTCGGCCCCGGCGACGTCTTCGTCTGCACGCCCGGTCACGATGCCTGGGTGGTGGGCGACGAGCAGGTGGTGGTCTACGACTTCCAGGGGCAGTCGGCGAGGGAGTTCGCGAAGGAGTAGGGCCGGGCGATCACACCGGCAGCAGCCGCGCCACGAGCGCGCTCAGTTGCCGGACGTTGCGGCACTCGTGCATCTCGACCAGCTCGGCGTAGGCGGGCGCGACGGAATCGCCCGTGCCCCAGCGGGAGCGCTGCTCGGGGTTCAGCCAGTAGACCCGGCGCGCCCGCCGGGTGATCCGCCGGACGGCCGGCAGGTTCGGGTCGCTCTGGTTGGTACGGGCGTCACCGAGGACGAACACCGTCGTGCGCGGA
This sequence comes from Streptomyces sp. NPDC006372, assembly GCF_040612515.1. NCBI lineage: Bacteria > Bacillati > Actinomycetota > Actinomycetes > Kitasatosporales > Streptomycetaceae > Streptomyces > Streptomyces sp. NPDC006372. The sequence goes on from NZ_JBEXQJ010000009.1 coordinate 186,876, forward strand.
CCCACCGCGTTCTCGAAGCGCTCGGCGAACTCGCCCAGCGCCATGCCGTAGTCGCTGCTGCCGTGCCATCCCGTCAGCGTCGCCTCCGCCTGGATGCGAGCGCCCAGCCCCTCCGGATCGGCGCTGCCGTGCCGGAGCAGCCCGGTCACCTCGTCGATCCGGTTGACGAAGGCGAACACCCGCACCTTGCTGAACTGGTCGTGCAGCGCCTGCACCAGCAGCATGGTGAAGTCCGAGAACCCGGACACCGAGCCCGACACATCGCACAGCAGCACCAGTTCGGGGCGGACGGGACGGCGCCTGCGCAGCACCGGCTTCATCGGCACCCCGCCGGTCGACAGCGAACCGCGCACGGTCCGCCGCAGATCGATCGTGCCCCGGGTGGCACGGCGCCGCCGGGCCGCGAGCCGGGTCGCAAGCTTGCGGGCAAGGGGTTGCACCGCCCTGCGCAGCTCCGCCAGCCGGTCCTTTCCGGCGAACAGGAAGTCGACCCGGTCGGCCGTCGGGGCCACCGCCCGCCGGGCGATCTCGTCCCGGCCGCGCCGCTCGGCGACCCGGCGCCGGGCCTCCGCGGCCACCAACGTCCGGAAGGTCTCGATACGCCGCCGGATCTCGTCCTCCAGCAGCCGGTCGGCGAATCCGGAACCGCCGCGCTGCCCGCGCACGGTGTCGCGGACCCGGGCGAGCAGCGTCTGCGGGCGCAGCCGTTCCAGCGTCTGGTACGACGACCAGCCGTCCGACTCCGGCGTGGAACCGTAGCCCCCGAACGCGTCGACCGCCTCGATCGCCAACCTGCCCATCAGGGCCCGGTCGTCGGCGGCGAGCGCGGCGGCCAGCCGGTCGCGCAGTTCCTCCCGTCCCGCGGCCCGCTGCTCCGGACCGCCGACGCCGCGCGGGAAGTAGAGGTCGAAGACCGGGTCGAACACCGTCCGCTGCCCGGTGCCGTGGAGCAGCGTCGCCGCGAGCCCCTCGCGCAGCAGCTCCCGGTCCATGAGGCCGAGTTCCTCGATCGCCCGTGCCGCGTCGACGGTCTCGCCGGTGCCGATCCGTACGCCGTGTGCGCGGAGCGCCCCGACCAGGGACGTCAGCCGCTCCGCGACGCCCGCCGGCGTGGTCACAGGGCGTCCAGGTCGAGCTTGGCGGACGCCTTGAGGACATCGTCCTGGTGCTTGAGGAGCACGCCGAGCGTGGCCTGCACGACCGTCTCGTCCAGCGTGTCGGCACCGAGCGCGAGCAGCGTGCGCGCCCAGTCGATGGTCTCGGCGACCGACGGCACCTTGCGCAGCTCCATCGCCCGCAGCGCGCCCACGACCCGGACGACGGAGCGGGCCAGCGCCTCGTCGAGCCCCGGCACCTTCAGCCGGACGATCCGGCGCTCCAGCTCCTCGTCCGGGAAGCCGATGTGCAGGAACAGGCAGCGGCGGCGCAGCGCCTCGGACAGCTCCCGGCTCGCGTTGGAGGTGAGGACGACGAAGGGGCGGCGCGTCGCGGTGACGGTTCCCAGCTCGGGCACGGTCACCTGGAAGTCGCTGAGCACCTCCAGCAGCAGGCCCTCCACCTCGACGTCCGCCTTGTCGGTCTCGTCGATCAGCAGCACCTTCGGCTCCTCGCCCCGGATGGCGGTGAGCAGCGGCCGCGGGAGCAGGAACTCCTCGCTGAAGATGTCCGTGCGGGTCTCGTCCCACGACTCGTCGCGGCCCGCGCTGATCCGCAGCAGCTGTTTGGCGTGGTTCCACTCGTACAGTGCCCGGGACTCGTCGACCCCCTCGTAGCACTGCAGACGCACCAGCCGGGCCTCCGTGACCTGGGCGACGGCCTTGGCGAGCTCCGTCTTGCCGACCCCTGCCGGGCCCTCCACCAGGAGCGGCTTGCCCAGACGGCCGGCGAGGAAGACGGTGGTGGCGACGGCGGGCGAGGCGAGATAACCGGTCTCGGCCAGACGCGCGGAGACATCGTCGACGGATGTGAACAACGGGGCCTCCAGCTCGGGGCGGCGGTCGGGGCGATCAGGACACTATCTAAGCGCTTGTTCAGTGATGCTGTCACGGGGTTCCCGGGCGCCGGGGTCTCGAAGCGGTCCACGGACCAGCTCTCCGGACGCGGCCGGCATGCGGCGAGGGGGGCCACCGCCGATGCGGCCGCCCCCCCTCGCCCGTCCTCGTTCAGGCGGCCGATGCCACCGCCCGGACCGCGGGAGTGCGCAACACCCGCCGGGCCGTGGCCAGACCCGTCCCCAGCGTCACCGCGGCGGCGATGCCCACGATGGCGAGCCACACTCCGAATGCCTGGTCCGGCAGCACCGCATCGGTGCGGACCATGGTGAACGGGACGATCCCGGCCAGAGCCGCCAGCGTGCCGAAGGACACGCCGGTGACCGCCAGCACCAGCCCCTCCGCGCCCACCACAGCCAGGACCTGCCCGGGAGTCGCCCCGGCGAGACGCTGCTGCCCGAACTCCCGGACACGGTAACTGGTCGCCGCATACAGGGAATTGACCAGCATCACGCAGACGAACACCACGATGATGCCGACGACCGTGAAGTTGAGCGTCTCGAGGTTCTTCGCGTAGACGGACTTCACCGCCCCGGACGCCTCGACGGCGTCGCTCTCCACGGCCTGCATGGTCAGCGTCGCCGTGGCGACCGCGGTGAACAGGATCAGCGACATCAGGATCCCGGCGAGCTGCCCGGCCCGCTCGCGCAGGTTGCGCACCGCGAGCCAGCCGCTCGCGCCGGTGAACGGCAGCCGGTCCAGCACCCCCGCCAGCAGCCGCGGCGCCTTCAGCGCGCACCCGACGGACAGCAGGATCGCGCCGTACACCGGCGGCGCCATCAGCGCCTCGTCCGTCGCCGAGAGGACGAACGTCGAGGTCGCCGACGCGGCACCGGTCGCGAGGGCCGCGTAGGCGAGGACGGTCCGTGCCCGGCCCCGCCGCCGTCCCCCGCCCGTCGCACGCCGTACGGCGAGAAAGGCCGCGCCCGTGGCGGCGAACAGGGTGACGCCGACACCGCTCGACAACGCCACCGGACCGAAGGAGTGGTCGACGGACCGCGCGACCTGACCGCTGTCCTGGAACACCTCCAACAGCGCCCTGCCACCGAGCACCGCCGGTCCGATCGCCAGCGCCGCGGCCACCAGGCCGACGGCCACCGCCTCACCCACCACCATCCGCTTGATCTGCGCCGGAGTCGCCCCCGAACACCGCAACAGCTCCATCTCGGCGGCCCGTTGACGGACGTTCACCGTCAAGGTCGAGGCGATCGCGAAGAACACCAGCAGGGTGCCGTAGCCGCCGACGACCCCCGCCGAGGTGGACAAGGTCTCCCTGCTCACCGAGTCCACGCCCGCCCGGCCGGCCGTGTCGTGCATCGAGTTGAACGTCATGATGATCGCCGCGCCCAGGAACGCGGACAGCAGGGTCGCCAGGAACCGCCCGGGCCGCTGTCGAATCGACCGCATCGCGAGAACGAACACGGCTCACACCCCCGCCCGCGCATCGTCGCCCAGGTGGGCCAGCCGCTCCGCGACCGAGTCCGCCGTCGGGTCGTCCATCCGGCCCGCGAGACGGCCGTCCGCGAGGAACAGCACGGTGTCGGCGTACGAGGCGGCGACCGGGTCGTGCGTCACCATCACCACCGTGCGGCCGTGCACCCGCACCGCCTGCTGGAGCAGCCGCAGCACGTCCCGTGCGCTGCGGGTGTCCAGCGCGCCGGTCGGCTCGTCCGCGAAGATCACCCGCGGCTCGGTGACCAGCGCCCGGGCGATCGCCACCCGCTGCCGCTGACCGCCCGAGAGCTGGTCCGGCCGGTGGCCGAGCCGGTCGCCGAGGCCCACGGCCGTCAGCACTTCCCGGACCCGCCGCCGATCCACGCGCCGCCCGGCCAGCTTCAGCGGCAGCACCGTGTTCTGCGCGACGGTCAGCGTCTCCAGCAGGTTGTACTGCTGGAACACGAACCCGATCCGGCCGCGCCGGAACTTCGTCAGCTCCGCCTCCCCGCCGCCCGTCAGTTCCGTGCCGTCGACCCGGACGATCCCGCTGTCGGGCCGGTCCAGGCCCGCCGCGCACTGCAACAGGGTCGACTTGCCGGAGCCGGACGGCCCCATCACGGCCGTGAACGTGCCACGCCCCAGACCGAGTGTCACGGCGTCCAGAGCGGTCACGGCGCTGTCGGCACTCCCGTACGTCTTGGTGACCTTGACCAGCCGCAGCGCCTCCGCGGCGGCGGGCCCCGGGCCCTGCTTCGGTCGTGAACCGGTTCGGAACATGGTCGTCGTCCCCCTCGTCCGACACGCCCTGTGTCTCGCCCTCGACGCTACGGAGAAGGGGGCAACTCCACACTGGCCGCAGAACCCGTATCAGTGGGTGTACTCAGCGACACCGACGCGGGCGCGGGACAGGCGGTGGACGCACTGGGGCAGGTGGACGTCCTACGTCGACTCGATCCTGCCCTGAGCCCCGGTCAGTCCTCGCTCACCAGGATCACCTCCAGCGTGCGCGGACCGTGCACCCCCTCGACCCGGTCCAGCTCGATGTCGCTGGTCGCAGACGGGCCGGAGATCCACGTCAACGGGCGTGCCGGGTCGAGGCGTTCGAGTGCCTGCGGCACCGACGACACGACCTGGGAGGGGACCCGCACGACACAGATGTGATGGTCCGGGACCAGAGTGATCCGGCGCCGCCCCTGGTCGGGCGAGCCGTCCAGCACGATCGTGCCGGTCTCGGCGATCGCGACCGCACAGGCCGTCACCACGCTGTCCACCCGGTCCAGTTCGTGCGGAGTGCTCTCCGCACGGTCCGCCACCCGGGTCACCCCGGTCGCCGCCGGCCACCCCTCGTCGAGCCCGGGCGGCACCAGGACCGAGGCCGATCCGCGCTTCTCCAGCAGCCCCGCGATCAGCCCCGGCAGCCCCTCGGCGTCCGTCCGGTGCACGATCGCCCGGTAGTCCGCCAGGTTCTCGGCCAGCAGCTCCACCGTCTCCGCGGCACTCCGGTCCCCGTGCTCGCGTACATAGTCACGCGACACCGCCTGCTCGTACGGCGCGTCGTCCCGCGGCACGTCAGCCAGTGCCCGCCGCACCCGCCCCAGGATCCGCTCCCTGCTGTTCACCTGCCACCGCCCTTCTGGCCGTGCGTGCGCTGCCACCAGTCCCGGAAGGGCTCGGCGGGCACCGGCGGCAGATCACGCGACCCGCTCCACGCCCTGCCCGGGCCCGGCAGCGTACGAGGATGGAAGCGACGCGTCCGGGAGGCCGCGCGCTGGCCTGTGCGCAGTGCGCCCGGGTGCGTGAACGCCCAGCGCGCCGCGCGCATCGCCGCCCGCTCGGCGGCATGCCCCTTCGCCGGCCGCAGCACCACCTTGTTGCCCGCCCGGGTGGCCTCGCCGCCCTGAACGACCCGTTCCCGCAGATGCACCAGCACCTCGGGGATGTCGATGGCGACCGGGCACACCTCGTAGCACGCCCCGCACAGCGAGGACGCGTACGGCAGCGAGGCGTCGATCTCGCTGGCCGTGCCCCGCAGTTGAGGGCTGAGGATCGCGCCGATCGGCCCCGGGTACACCGAGCCGTAGGCATGGCCGCCGGCCCGCTCGTACACCGGGCACACATTGAGACACGCCGAGCAGCGGATGCAGCGCAGCGCCTGCCGGCCGACCTCGTCGGCGAGGGTGTCGGTGCGGCCGTTGTCCAGCAGCACGAGATGGAACGTGCCGGGTCCGTCCTGGTCCGTCGTGCCGGTCCACGTCGAGGTGTAGGGGTTCATGCGCTCGGCCGTCGACGAGCGGGGGAGAGTCTGGAGGAACACCTCCAGGTCCCGCCATGTCGGCACGATCTTCTCGATGCCGACGACCGAGATCAGCGTCTCGGGCAGCGTGAGGCACATCCGGCCGTTGCCCTCGGACTCCACGACCACCAGCGTGCCCGTCTCGGCGACCATGAAGTTCGCGCCCGAGATGCCGACCTTGGCGCGCAGGAACTTCTCCCGCAGGTGCAGCCGCGCCGCCTCGGCGAGTTCGGCGGGCGTGTCGGTGAGGCCCTCGGGGGCGGGGCGGCCCCACTCGCTCATCTCGGAACGGAAGATGTCCCGGATCTCGCCCCGGTTGCGGTGGATGGCGGGGACGAGGATGTGCGAGGGCCGGTCCTTGCCCAACTGCACGATCAGCTCGGCGAGATCCGTCTCGTAGGCGCGGATGCCCTCGGCCTCCAGCGCCTCGTTGAGCCCGATCTCCTGCGTGGCCATCGACTTGACCTTGACAACCTCCGACTCGCCGGTCATCTTCACGAGCCGGGTCACGATCTCGTTGGCCTCGGCCGCGTCGGCGGCCCAGTGCACGACCCCGCCCGCGGCCGTGACCGACTCCTCCAACTGCTCCAGATAGCGGTCGAGATGACGCAGCGTGTGGTCCTTGATCCGCTTCCCCGCCTCGCGCAGCCCGGCCCAGTCGGACACCTCCGCCACGGCCTTGGCGCGCTTGGCGCGGATGGTGTGCGTGGCATGCCGCAGGTTGCCCCGCAGGGTCCGGTCGCCCACGGCCTCCCGTGCGGCCTCCGGAAACGCCGGCATCCCGAGATACGTCCCGCTCATACGGCCGGTTCCTCCTCCGTGCTCGCCAGGATCTCCGCGATGTGCACCGGCCGCATGCCGGTCCGCAGCCGGGCCATCGTCCCGCCGATGTGCATCAGGCAGGAGTTGTCGGCCGCGCACAGCACCTCGGCGCCCGTCGCCTGGGCGTTGCGCACCTTGTCGGCCCCCATCGCCGCCGAGACGTCGGAGTTCTTCAGCGCGAACGTGCCGCCGAACCCGCAGCACTCGTCGGCCCCCGGCAGCTCGACCAGCTCCAGCCCCTTCACGGCCCGCAGCAGCCGCAGCGGCCGGTCGCCGAGCCCGAGTCCGCGCAGTCCGTGGCAGGTCGGGTGGTACGTCACCGTGTGCGGGTAGTACGCCCCGACGTCCGTCACACCCAGCACGTCCACCAGGAACTCCGTGAGCTCGTACGTCTTCGGCACCACCGGCGCCAGGGTGGCCGCCAGGGTGTCCCCACGTCCCTCCGCCCGGGCCCGCTCGCCCATCCGCGGGTACAGCTCCCGCACCATCGCCCCGCAGGACCCGGACGGCGTCACGATCGCCTCGTACTCGCCGAAGACATCGGAGAAATGCCGGGCGAGGGGTTCGGCCTCGTGACGGTACCCGGTGTTGTAGTGCGCCTGCCCGCAACAGGTCTGCGCCATCGGGAAGTCGACGTCGACGCCCAGTCTGGTCAGCAGTTTCACCACGGCGCGCCCGGTGTCCGGATACAGCGTGTCGTTGACGCAGGTCAGGAACAGGGCGACACGCATCGCGGCTCCTTGTGGTCGATCATCGGATGGGTGCAGCGTAGTCCGGGCACCAGGCCTGGGGGAGACCCCCGTCAGTCCCCGGCGAGCCGGGCCTGCGCGGCCCGCCACCGCTCGGTGCCGCCCTGCGGCTCGTACCGTGTGAGCGGCTGGGTCCGGACGAGCAGCCCCCGCATTCCGGCGAGGTCACCGACCAGGCCGTGCGCCCGCGCCTGCACGAGCACGTTCCCGAGGGCCGCCGCCTCGGTCGGACCCGCCACCACGGGCAGTCCGCACGCGTCGGCGGTCAGCTGGCACAGCAGCGCGTTGCGCGTACCGCCGCCCACCACGTGCACCACGTCCACCGGCTGCCCGGCGAGCCGCTGCGCGTCCAGGACCGCCTTGCGGTGGGCGAGGGCGAGGGAGTCGAGGATGCAGCGCGTCACCTCGGCCGGCGACCCGGGCACGGGCTGCCCGGAGTCCCGGCACGCCTCGGCGATCCGCTCGGGCATCCGCCCCGGCGCGAGGAACGCCGCGTCACCCGCGTCGACCACCGACCGCAGCGCCGGCACCTTGGACGCCTCCAGCAGCAGCGCTCCCAGGTCCGTCTCGCCCCAGGCCCGCACACACTCCTGGAGCAGCCACAGGCCCATGATGTTGCGCAGATAGCGGACCGTGCCGTCCAGCCCCAGCTCGTTGGTGAAGTTGGCCGCCCGGCTCTCCTCGGTCAGCACCGGCGCGTCCAGCTCGAGACCGGCCAGGGACCAGGTGCCGGTGCAGATGTAGGCGAACCGCTCGCCGGACGCCGGCACGGCGGCGACCGCCGACGCGGTGTCGTGGGACCCGACGGCCGTCACCGGCACGGGACCGGTCAGCCCGGTCTCCTCCAGCACCTCCGGTCGCAGCACCCCCGCCGGATCGCCGGGCTGCCGCAGCGGCGCGAACAGCCCGAGATCGATGCCCAGCCGCTCCGCCACCCCGTACGCCCAGTCCCGGGTACGCGGGTCGATCAGCTGGGTCGTCGAGGCGTTGGTCAGCTCCGTGCCCTGCTCACCGGTCAGCCAGTACGCCAGCAGATCCGGCATCAGCAACAGCCGCCGGGCCTGGGCGAGGTGAGCCGTGGAGCGGGCGGCGGCCAGCTGATACACGGTGTTGAAGGGCGCGTACTGAAGCCCCGTCGCCGCGTACAGCTCCTCGGCGGGCACGGCCGCCCACACCTTCTCCGCGACGCCCTCGGTACGGCCGTCGCGGTAGTGCACCGGGTTGCCCAGCAGCGCCCCGTCCGCATCGAGCAGTCCGTAGTCCACGGCCCAGCTGTCGATGCCGACGGAGTCGACCTGCCCGGCCGCCCGCAGCCCGTCGAGGACTCCCGCGTACAGACCGAGGACGTCCCAGCGCAGCCCCTCGGGCACCCGCACCGGCCGGTTCGGGAAGCGGTGCGCCTCGGCCAGCTCCAGGCTGTCGGGGCCGACGCGGCCGACCATGACGCGCCCGCTGGACGCGCCGAGGTCGACCGCGGCGTACGACTTCACGGCCCCGCTCACCGCAGGAAGGCGGCCGCGACGCCGGCGTCGACCGGAATGTGCAGCCCGGTGGTGTGGGTCAGGTCCCCGCCGGTGAGGGCGAAGACGGCGTTCGCGACATGCTCCGGAAGCACCTCACGCTTGAGGATGGTCCGCTGGGCGTAGAACTCACCCAGCTTCTCCTCCTCCACCCCGTACACGGCGGCCCGCTGAGCCCCCCACCCTCCGGCGAAGATCCCGGAACCCCGCACGACACCGTCCGGGTTGATCCCGTTGACGCGGATCCCGTGCTCGCCCAGTTCGGCGGCGAGCAGCCGCACCTGGTGGGCCTGGTCGGCCTTGGTGGCCGAGTAGGCGATGTTGTTGGGCCCGGCGAACACGGCGTTCTTCGAGGCGATGTAGACGATGTCGCCTCCCAGCCCCTGGGCGATCATCGCCCGCGCCGCCTCCCGCGACACGAGGAAGGACCCGCGCGCCATGATGTCGTGCTGGAGGTCCCAGTCCTTGGCCGAGGTCTCCAGGAGCGGCTTGGAGATCGAGATGCCGGCGTTGTTGACGACCAGGTCGACCCCGCCGAAGGCCAGCACCGCCGCCCGGAACGCCTCGGCGATCTGCTCCTCGGAGGTGACGTCCACCGTCACGGCGACGGCCTTGTCGGGCCCGCCCAGCTCCTCGGCGACGGCCTCGGCGTTCTCGGCGTCGAGGTCCGCGACGACCACGCACGCACCCTCGGCGACCAGCCGGTGTGCGATGGCCTTCCCGATCCCGCTGCCCGCACCGGTGACGAACGCGACCCGCGTGGCCAGTGCCTTGGGCTTCGGCATCCGCTGGAGCTTGGCCTCCTCCAGCGCCCAGTACTCGATACGGAACTTCTCCGACTCCTCGATCGGCGCGTACGTGGAGACCGCCTCGGCGCCCCGCATCACGTTGATGGCGTTGACGTAGAACTCCCCGGCGACCCGGGCGGTCTGCTTGTCCTTGCCGAAGGAGAACATGCCCACGCCCGGGACCAGCACGATCGCCGGGTCGGCGCCCCGCATGGCGGGGGAGTCGGGCTCGGCGTGCCGCTGGTAGTAGGCGGCGTACTCCTCGCGGTACTCGGCGTGCAGCTCCTTCAGCCGGCCGATCGCCTCGTCGAGCGGAGCGCTCGGCGGCAGGTCCAGCACCAGCGGCCGCACCTTGGTCCGCAGGAAGTGGTCCGGGCAGGAGGTCCCGAGCGCGGCGAGCCGCGGGTGCTCGGCGCTCGCGAGGAAGTCGAGCACGACCTCGGAGTCGTCGAAGTGGCCCACCTGGGGCCGGTCCTGGGAGGCGAGGGCCCGCACGTACGGCGCGAGCGCGGCGGCCCGCTCCCGGCGCTCACCGGCGCTCAGCGCGGCGTACCCCTCGATCACCGGCCCGAGGGGCTCGGCCTTCCCCCGCTCGGCGAGGAACTTCTCGGCGGTCCGGATGATGTGCAGCGAGTTCCGCTCGCACTCCTCGGACGTGTCGCCCCACGCGGTGATCCCGTGCCCGCCGAGGACGCACCCGACGGCCTGCGGATTGGCCTCCTTCACGGCGGCGATGTCCAGCCCGAGCTGGAACCCGGGCCGCCGCCACGGCACCCACACCACACTGTCCCCGAAACACTCGGCGGTGAGCTTCTCCCCGTCGGCGGCGCAGGCGAGCGCGATCCCGGAGTCGGGGTGCAGATGATCGACGTGCGCCGCCTCCACCAGTCCGTGCATGGCGGTGTCGATGGACGGAGCCGCGCCCCCCTTCCCGTGCAGGCAGTAGTCGAACGCGGCGACCATCTCGTCCTCACGCTCGACACCCGGATACACGTCGACGAGCGCCCGCATCCGATCCAGCCGCAACACGGCCAGCCCACCCTCGGTCAACGTCCCGAGATCCCCACCGGACCCCTTGACCCACATCAGCTCCACGTCACCCCCGGTGACGGGATCGATCTCGGTGCCCTTGGCGGAGGCGTTGCCCCCCGCGTAGTTCGTGTTCCGCGGATCCGCCCCGAGCCGGTGCGACCGGGAGAGAAGAGCGGCAGCTTCGGGATGAACAGCCATGCCAGTTCCTTTTTCAAGAGAGAGGGAGGTGGGAGGCGCTTTCAGGGGCGCGGGGAACTGCGCGAGCAACCACAGACAACCCGCACCCTGCAGACAACAGATCTCGGCAGACGCTTACGCCCCCCACCCCGCCTGCTGCCCACCGACCCGCTCGGCGACGATCTTCTCGCCCCACCCCGAACGCCGGTACGCCGAAACAGGGTCGGGGTCCAGCCCCAGTTCCTCCCGCACCTCACGGAGCAACGGCCGCACATCCGTGTTGTACGCATCCATCAGCACGGCATTCGCCTCCAGCACATCACCGGCCCGCTGCGCCGCACCCAGCGCGTCACCATCCACCAGCAGCGCCTTCGCCGTCGCCTCCTGCACATTCATCACCGACCGGATGATCGCCGGAATCTTCGCCTCGATGTTGTGACACTGATCGAGCATGAACGCGACCTCGGGCGAGAACCCTCCACCCCGGATCACCTCGTACATGATCCGGAACAGCTGGAACGGATCCGCGGCCCCCACCATCAGGTCGTCGTCCGCGTAGAACCGCGAGTTGAAGTCGAACCCGCCGAGCTTCCCCTCACGCAGCAGCGTCGCCACGATGAACTCGATGTTCGTCCCCGGCGCGTGATGCCCCGTGTCTACGACGACCTGCGCCTTGGGCCCGAGCTTCAGGCAGTGGGCGTAAGCGGTGCCCCAGTCCGGCACGTCCGTCGTGTAGAAGGCCGGCTCGAAGAACTTGTACTCCAGCAGCATCCGCTGCCCCTCGCCCAGCCGCTCGTAGACCTCCGTGAGCCCCTCGGCGAGCCGGTCCTGCCGCCCGCGGATGTCGTCCTGCCCCGGATAGTTCGTCCCGTCGGCGAACCACAGTTTCAGATCACGCGACCCGGTCGCGTCCATGATGTCGACGCACTCCAGCAGATGGTCCACGGCCTTCCGCCGCACCGCCGCGTCCGGATGGCAGATGCTCCCGAGCTTGTAGTCGTCGTCCTGGAAGGTGTTGGAGTTGATGGCCCCCAGCCGCACACCCCGCTGCTCGGCATGCTTCGCCAGCGCCGCGTAGTCGTCGACCTTGTCCCACGGGATGTGCAGGGCGACGGTCGGCGCCACGCCGGTGAACTCGTGCACCTTCGCCGCGTCGTCCAGCTTCTCGTACGGATTGCGCGGCACGCCCGCCTGCGCGAACACCTTGAACCGGGTGCCCGAGTTCCCGTACGCCCAGGACGGCGTCTCGACGGCCTGTGTCTTGAGAGCGGTTTTCGCCGCGGCGAGCTCGGTCACGTCTGGGCTCCTGTGGCATCGGGTCGTAACGACCACTGAGTGAAACGATTCAGGACGCGAAGCTATGGGCCTGTAGAGGGGGTGTCAACCCCTGCGACCTACCCGGTTCACCGTGACCGGCGTGTGACCTTCTGTCCTCGAAATTTTTTCGACCGGTACCCATTGACGTGACATGCGCAGCCCGCCTAACGTCCCGGCAACCCAGTTGAAACCTTTCACGACGCCGAAAGGGCCGTCCCGCCGGCGTCGTCGAGGAGCCCCCATGACCCACCCGTCCACCACGGGTCCGGCCCCGGTTCTGGCACTGAGGGACGTCTCCAAGTCCTTCGGCGCGGTCCGCGCACTACGGGACGTCTCCCTGGAGCTGTTCCCCGGGGAGGTGCATGCCCTCGCCGGTGAGAACGGCGCCGGCAAGTCCACCCTCATCAAGACGCTCGCCGGGGTGCACCGGCCGGACGCCGGCCAGGTGCTGCTCGACGGTGCGCCCGTCACCTTCCACGGTCCGGGTGACGCCCGCGACGCCGGCATCGCCGTCATCTACCAGGAACCCACGCTCTTCCCCGACCTGTCGATCGCCGAGAACATCTACATGGGCCGCCAGCCGCGCCGCGCCCTCGGCCGGATCGACCACAAGGCCACGCACAACGCGACCGCCGCCCTCATGAAGCGTCTCGGCGTCGAACTCGACCCCGACCGGCCCGCCCGCGGTCTGTCCATCGCCGACCAGCAGATCGTCGAGATCGCCAAGGCCCTCTCCTTCGACGCCCGCGTCCTGATCATGGACGAGCCGACCGCCGCGCTCACCGGCAGCGAGGTCGCCCGCCTCTTCGGCGTCGTACGCACCCTGCGCGAACAGGGCGCCGCGGTGCTGTTCATCTCCCACCGGCTGGAGGAGATCTTCGAGATCTGCGGGCGGGTCACCACCCTGCGCGACGGAGCCCGGGTCGGCAGCGAACCGCTGGACGGCATGACCGAGGACGACCTGGTGCGCCGCATGGTCGGCCGCGACCTCGACGAGCTCTACCCCAAGCAGGACGTGCGGCCGGGCGAGACCGCACTGAGCGTGCGCCGGCTGACCCGCGAGGGCGTCTTCACCGACGTCTCCTTCGAGGTACGGCACGGTGAGATCGTCGGCCTCGCGGGACTCGTCGGCGCCGGGCGCACGGAGGTCGCCCGGGCCGTGTTCGGCATCGACCGCTGGGACGCCGGCGAGGTCGAGGTCGACGGACGGAAACTGACCAACGGCGCCCCCTCGACGGCCATGGCGGCCGGGCTCGCCCTGGTCCCCGAGGACCGGCGCGCCCAGGGCCTGGTGATGGACATGTCCATCGAGCGGAACATCGGGCTCACCGGGCTGCGCACCACCGTGAAGGCGGGCCTGATGGACCGCGGCGCCGAGCGGAGCCGCTCCCTCGACTGGGCCGTGAAGCTCCAGGTCAAGTACGCCCGGATCGCCGACACCGTCAACACGCTGTCCGGCGGCAACCAGCAGAAGGTCGTGCTCGCCAAGTGGCTCGCCACCGGCCCCAGGGTGCTGATCGTCGACGAGCCCACCCGGGGCATCGACGTCGGCACCAAGGCCGAGGTGCACCGGCTGCTGTCCCAGCTGGCCGCCGACGGCGTGGCCGTCCTGATGATCTCCTCCGACCTGCCCGAGATCCTCGGCATGGCCGACCGCGTGCTGGTGATGCACGAGGGCCGCCTCACCGCCGAGATCCCGCGCTCCGACGCCACCGAGGAAACCGTGATGGCCGCAGCCACCGGGAGGGCCGCCGCATGACGGTCGTCACCCCGCAAGAGGCCCCCGTGGCCGACGTGCCCAAGTCGAGCGGCACCCGGCTGGTCGACCGCGTCTTCAAGATGCGTGAACTCGCCATCCTGGTCGTCTTCCTGGTGATGATCGCCGTCACCCAGGCCGGCAACAGCGAGTTCCTGTCCGAACAGGGCATCAAGGACCTGCTGCTCAACGCGACGATCCTGGTGCTGGTCGCCACCGGCCAGTCCCTCGTCGTCATCACCCGCAACGTCGACCTGTCCGTCGGATCCACGCTCGGCATCAGCGCCTTCGCCGCCGGAACGTATCTCCAGGGCGGTGGCAACCCGGTCCTGGCGATCGCGCTGGCCGTGCTGCTCGGCATCGGGTTCGGCCTGCTCAACGGACTGCTCGTCAGCCTCGGCCAGGTGCCCGCGCTCGTCGTCACCCTCGGCACGCTCTACATCATCCGCGGCATCGACTCCATCTGGGTGGGCTCCCGGCAGATCACGGCGGCCGATCTGCCGGGCGGCTTCGTCGACTTCGGCTCCGGGGGCGTCTCGGCGGTGCCGTACCTCGCCCTGATCGCGCTGGCCGTCCTCATCGCCACCGCCTACTGCCTCAAGCACTTCGTCAGCGGCCGCGAGCTCTACGCCCTCGGCTCCAACCCGGAGGCCGCCCGCCTGGCCGGCATCCCCGTCCGCAAGCGCATCCTCGCCGCGTACACCTTCTGCGGCGCCCTCGCCGGACTCGCCGGCGCGATGTACCTCGCCCGCTTCGGCAACGTCGACTCCGGCACCGGAAACGGCTACGAACTCACCGTCGTCAGCGCGGTAGTGGTCGGCGGTGTCGTCTTCACCGGCGGCTCCGGCAGCGTCTACGGCGCGGCGCTCGGAGCGCTGCTGCTGACCTCCATCAACAGTGTGCTGCCCGCCCTCGGCGTCAGCTCCGTCTGGGTGCTCGCCATCAACGGCATCCTGCTCATCCTCGCCATCGCGGTCGACCGGGTCGTCGCGCTGCGCGTGGCATCCGCCCTGAAGAAGAGGAACGCCCGCCATGGCTGACATCTCCCTGAGCCGAGCGGTCCGCTGGGACACGGTGGTCGGCGCCCTCCTCGTCGTCGTCCTGCTGTTCTCCTTCGGCTTCGTCGACGGGTTCGGCAACGCGCTCAACCTGTCCTTCCTGATCGGCAACACGCTGCCGATCGCGCTGATCGCGCTGCCGATGACGCTGCTGGTGGTCTCCGGGGAGATCGATCTGTCGGTCGCCTCGACGGCGGGTCTGTCGGGTGCGGTGATGGGCGCCCTGTGGAACCAGGGCATGGCCATCGAGACGATCATCCCGATCTGTCTGCTGCTGGGTGTGGTGTGCGGGCTGGTCAACGGGCTGCTGGTGACCAGGCTGGGGCTGCCGTCGCTCGCCGTCACGATCGGCACGCTCGCCGCCTACCGGGGTGTCGCGCAGATCGTGCTCGGCTCCGACGCGGTGACCGACTTTCCCTCGCAGTACCTGGACTTCGCGGCCGGGCGTCTCGGAGACACCTTCATTCCGTACGCCTTCCTGCCGTTCGTGGTGCTGCTCGCCATCGCGGTGGTCGCGCTGCACGCCACGCCGTTCGGGCGGTCGCTGTTCGCGATCGGCGCGAGTGAGGAGGCGGCGCGGTTCGCCGGGATCCGGGTGAAGCGGCAGAAGCTGATCCTGTTCACGGTGACGGGGTTGATGGCTTCGCTGACCGGGGTCTTCTGGGCGCTGCACTACGCGAGTGCGCGGTATGACAACGCGACGGGGCTTGAACTGTCCGTTGTGGCCGCGGTGTTGCTCGGTGGGATCGACTTCGACGGTGGCAAGGGCACCTTGGGCGGGGCGATCGCCGGGGTGTTTCTGCTCGGGGCGCTGCAGAACGTGATGAGCCTCCAGGACGTTTCCGCGCAGTCGCAGATCGTGGTGACCGGTGTGTTGCTCGTGCTTTCTGTTCTCGGGCCGCGGGTCGCGCGGCAGATCGCCGTTGTGCGTGCTCAATCGTCCGGCTGACCGGTTGTTCGTGGCTGGTCGCGCCCACGCGGCGGAGCCGCAAATTGATACAGCCCCGCGCCCCTGAAAGCAGGCGCGTCTCACTCAACTTCGTCAAAGGAAACCGTCATGCGTAAGTCAACCCTCCGCCGCAGCTGCGCGGCGCTCGCCACCGCCACCTCCCTCGCCCTGGCCCTCACCGCCTGCGGTGGTGGGACCACCAAGAAGGACGTCGCGAACGAGGGCGGTTCCGCCGCCACCGCCGGCAAGGCCGACCCCAACGCCGAGCTGAAGAAGGGGCTCACCGTCGGGTTCCTGCCCAAGCAGGTCAACAACCCCTACTTCACCAGCGCCGACAAGGGTGGTGAGAAGGCGCTGAAGGAGCTCGGCTCCAGCTACAAGGAGGTCGGGCCGTCCAGCGCGACCGACACCGCCGGGCAGGTTTCGTACGTCAACACGCTCACGCAGCAGCAGGTCGACGCGATGGCCGTCTCCGCACAGGACCCGGGCGCGCTGTGCACCGCGCTGAAGCAGGCCATGAAAAACGGCATCAAGGTCGTCACCTACGACTCCGACACCACGGCCGGCTGCCGCAACGCCTTCGTCTCGCAGGCCTCCGCCGAGGACCTGGGCCGCACCGAGGTGCAGCTGCTCGCCAAGCAGATCGACTACAAGGGCGAGATCGCGATCCTGTCCGCCGCGCAGACCGCGACGAACCAGAACACCTGGATCGACTTCATGAAGGACGAGCTGAAGAAGCCCGAGTACAAGAACATGAAGCTGGTCAAGACCGCGTACGGCAACGACGACGCCCAGCAGTCGTTCCAGCAGACCCAGGGCCTGCTCCAGGAGTACCCGAACCTGAAGGGGATCATCTCCCCGACCACCGTCGGCATCAAGGCCGCCGCCCAGTACCTGTCCGGTTCGAAGTACAAGGGCAAGGTCAAGCTGACAGGCCTCGGCACCCCCAACGACATGCGCAAGTACGTCAAGAACGGCACCGTCGAGGCGTTCGAGCTGTGGGACCCGGCGAAGCTCGGCGAGCTGGCCGCGCGGACGGCGGTCGCGCTGTCGTCCGGGCAGATCACCGGCAAGGAGGGCGAGACCTTCAAGGCCGGGTCCATGGGCGAGTACACCATCGGCAAGGACGGCGTGATCAGCCTCGGCAAGCCGACCGTCTTCGACGCCAAGAACATCGACCAGTTCAACTTCTGATCACCGGATCCCGATCAAGGACAAGGGGTGTTGATGCAGCGCGTGTGCTTCCTGCTGAAGGTCAGGGCGGACCGCCTCGACGAGTACCGTGAGCGGCACGCCACCGTGTGGCCCGAGATGCGGCAGGCGCTCTCGGACACCGGCTGGCACAACTACTCGCTCTTCCTGCGCGAGGACGGACTGCTCGTCGGCTACCTCGAGACCGAGGACTTCGACGCCGCCCTGGCCGGAATGGAAGCCACCGACGTCAACGCCCGCTGGCAGGCGGAGATGGCGCCGTTCTTCGAGTCACTGGACGGCGCCCGGCCCGACGAGGCCATGAAACCGCTCACGGAAGTGTTCCACCTCGCATGACGATGGAGTCCACGAGATGCACAGACGTACGTTGCTGGCCGCCGCCCTGGCCGGTGCCGTGGTGACCCCCGCCCTCGCCTCCGGCACCGCGCGGGCCGCCGGCCCCGGCCCCTCCGTCACCCGGACCGGCACCACCACCCTCGACGGCCAGGCGATCTTCTTCGTGTCCTACGACGGCCTGGTCAACAACAACGCGTTTCAGAAGAACGGCCTGCTGACCTACAAGGGCTACCAGTACGCCGTCTGGTACACCGCCGACCGGAACGCCGTCGTCGGCCGCCGCCCCCTCGGCTCGGCCACCTGGTCCACCGTCAAGGTCGGCCACACCCTCAAGGCCGATGACTCCCACAACGTCATCTCCATGGGCGTCTCCAAGGTCGACGGCCGTCTGCACCTCAACATGGACTCCCACAGCGACGGTTTCACCTACGTCAAGTCGGTCGCCGGACTGATGGACAACCCCGGCGGGCTGAGCTGGACCGCGAGCCGCTTCGGCGCGCCGCAGCCGACCCTGGACGGGCTGGCGCCGACCTCGCAGTTCACCTACCCGCAGTTCGTCTCCACCCCGGACGGAAAGCTCCAGCTGAGCTACCGCGTCGCCGTCTCCGGCAACGGGCGCAACGCGCTCGCCGAGTACGACGGCGCCAAGTGGACCGACCTCGGCGAGTGGTCCGGCTCGACGGGTACCTACACGAGTGAGCACGGCTCGTCGACCGCCCGCAACATGTACCTGCACGGCATCGACTACGACCGGAACGGCCGGCTGCACTCCTTCTTCACCTGGCGTGAGCAGAACGGTGCCGTGATGTGCAACGGCGGCGGCATCACCAACCACGACACCGGCTACGTCTACTCCGACGACCGGGGCCGCACCTGGCGCAACAACGCCGGTACCGTCGTCGGTGTCACCGGCGGCACCGACAAGGTGTCCGTGACCGACGCCGGGCTGGTGGTGGACCCGCTCAACCCGGACCACTCCCTGATGAACCAGGAGAGCCAGTTCACGGACTCCGCGGGGCGACCGCACGCGATCATCTCCTACGTCCCGGGCCGCTTCGGGCAGTGCACCACGAACTACGTCGCCGACCGCACCGCCCACGGGCGCGCCTTCCACGTCCGGAAGAACGCCTCCGGCAGCTGGCAGAAGACCGAGATCCCGGTCCCGCTGAACTCCAGCCAGCGCACCAAGCTGATCCTGGACAAGTACGACAACGCCTACGCGATCTTCCCGTTCGGCAGGATCGCCGGGGCCTCCGCCGCCTCCGGGTACACGGACTGGAAGATCCTCTTCGACGGCAGCGGTCTGAACGCCTTCGGCGAGGTCGTCATCGACGAGACGCGGGTCGCCCAGGACGGGGTGCTGTCCTTCATGTACCAGGAGAAGTCCAGCGGCACGACACCCTCGGCCCTCCACGTGATCGACTTCCGCCTGCCCGCCTGACCGGATCCGGTCGCCGGGGCGGCATGCCGGTAATGTGAAGCCGCTCCGGCCGCCGCCCCCTCGTCTCCCCCTGGAGGTCCCTGCCCGATGGCCCAGTCGGTGGGTATCAAGGACGTCGCCCGTGCCGCCGGAGTCTCCGTCGGCACGGTCTCCAACGTGATCAACCGCCCGGACACGGTCGCCACCGAGACCCGGGCCCGCGTGCTGTCCGCGATAGACCGGCTCGGCTACGTCCGCAGCGAGTCCGCGCGCCAACTGCGCGCGGGCCGCAGCCGGATCATGGGGCTGCTCGTCCTCGACATGGGCAACCCCTTCTTCGTCGACGTGGCACGGGGCGCCGAACGCGCCGCACGCCAGGCCGGACTCGGTGTGATGGTCTGCAACAGCGCACAGAACCCGGGCGAGGAGGCCGAGTACCTGTCGCTCTTCGCCGAGCAGCGGGTGCGCGGCGTGCTGCTCACCCCGGCCGACGCGACGGGCCGCAACATCGAGGCGTTCCGCCGCCACGGCATCCCGTTCGTCCTGGTGGACCGGGTCGCCGAGGGCACCACCGAGTGCTCGGTCTCCGTCGACGACGTCGCGGGCGGCGCCCTGGCCGTACGCCACCTCGTCGACGCCGGGCACCGCTCCCTCGCCTACGTCAGCGGCCCGCCCGGCCTCAACCAGGTCCGCGACCGGCGCACCGGCGCCCTCGAAGCGCTCACCGAGGCCGGGCTCGCGCCCGACGCGCTGCGCGAGCTGCCCACCGAACGGCTGGACGTCGCCGCCGGGCGCGACGCCGGAGCCCGGCTCCTCGGGCTCGCCGACCGGCCGACCGCCGTGTTCTGTGCCAACGACCTGCTCGCACTCGGAGTCCTCCAGGCCATGTACGCGGCCGGTGTCCGCGTCCCCGACGACCTGGCCATCGTCGGCTACGACGACATCGAGTTCGCGGCGGCCGCGGCCGTCCCGCTCACCTCGGTGCGGCAGCCCGCAGTCACCATGGGCGCCATGGCGGCCGACCTGCTCCTGGAGGAGACGGAGGCCGAGGGCGCGGTGCGGCCGCACGAGCATCGCAGGGTCGTCCTCCAGCCGGAGCTGGTGGTCCGCCGCTCCAGCCTGTCCGCGCGCTGAGCCCGGCACCTGAACCGCCATTCAGGAAGATTTCATGATCCGAAGCGGTCACCCGCGGACGTTCCCTGTGATGAACTGGGACGCGGTCCGAAAATCCGTCCGTCCCGGGAGCCCTGTTGACCGTCAGCTACCGCCAGCCCGGAGTCGTCCTCACCGACCGTCGCTTCACCGTCCCGCTCGACCACGACCACCCCGGGGGCGAGACGATCGAGCTGTACGCCCGTGAGGTGGTCGCGAGCGACAAGGCGCACCAGGACCTGCCGTGGCTTCTCTACCTCCAGGGCGGTCCCGGCTTCGGCGCGGACCGCTCCGTCGGCAGGCCCGGCTGGCTCGGCCGCGCGCTGAAGGAGTACCGCGTCCTGCTCCTCGACCAGCGCGGCACCGGCCACAGCACGCCCGCCAACCGGCAGACGCTCCCGCTGCGCGGCGGCCCCGCCGAACAGGCCGAGTACCTCACCCGCTTCCGCGCCGACTCGATCGTGCGCGACTGCGAGGCCGTGCGCGCGGAGGTCACCGGCGGCGCCCCCTGGACCGTCCTCGGCCAGAGCTTCGGCGGTTTCTGCCTGACCACCTACCTGTCCCTCGCGCCCGAGGGACTGGCCACCGCCGTGATCACCGGCGGACTGCCCGCCCTGGACGCCCACGCCGACGACGTCTACCGGGCCGCCTTCCCGCGCGTCGAACGCAAGGTCACCGCCCACTACGCCCGCTACCCGCAGGACGTCGAGCGGGCCCGCCGTATCGCCGACCACCTGCTGACGCACGAGGTGGTCCTGCCGAACGGCTACCGGCTGACCGTCGAGGCCTTCCAGTCCCTCGGCATCGTCCTCGGCACCGGTGACGGCAGCCACCGCCTCCACTACCTCATCGAGGACGCCTTCGTCCGCACCCCGAGCGGCTCCACCCTCTCCGACGCGTTCCAGGAGCAGGCGCAGTCCCTGCTGTCCTACGCCCGCCACCCGCTGTACGCGCTCGTCCACGAGTCGATCTACGGCCAGGACGCCCGGCCCACCGCCTGGTCGGCCGAGCGGGTCCGGGCCGAGTTCCCGCAGTTCGACGCCGCCAAGGCCCTCGCGGGAGACGAGCCGCTGCTGTTCACCGGCGAGTCGATCCACCCCTGGATGTTCGACTGCGACCCGGCCCTGCGTCCCCTGCGCGAGACCGCCGATCTGCTCGCCGCCCGCACCGACTGGGCCCCCCTGTACGACCGGACCCGTCTCGCCGCCAACACGGTGCCGGTCGCCGCCGCCGTCTACCACGACGACATGTACGTCGACACGGCCCACTCCCTGCGCACCGCCCGCACGATCCGCGGCCTGCGCACCTGGGTCACGGACGAGTTCGAGCACGACGGTGTGCGCACCGGCGGCCCGCGGGTCCTGGACCGGCTGCTGGCGCTGACGCGGAACGAGGAGTGAGGACGCGAGGAGCGAGGCCGCGAGGAGTGAGGCCGCGCCGACGGGGCGTGCTGTCCGTGGCGCGGACTAGTCTGCGGACATGACCACCACTCAGCTCCAGCCCATGCCCGGCGACTGGCGGCGTGCCCTCGCGGTCGTGGCCCACCCGGACGACCTCGAGTACGGCTGCTCGGCGGCGATCGCGGCCTGGACCGACGAGGGCCGCGAGGTCGCCTACGTGCTGGCGACCCGGGGCGAGGCGGGCATCGACACGCTGGCGCCGGAGGAGTGCGGCCCCCTGCGGGAACGGGAACAGCGGGCGAGCGCGGCCGTGGTCGGCGTGTCCGAGGTGGAGTTCCTCGACCACCGGGACGGCGTCATCGAGTACGGCACCGCCCTGCGCCGCGACATCGCCGCAGCGATCCGCCGGCACCGGCCCGAGCTGGTCATCACGCTCAACCACCGGGACACCTGGGGCGGCGTCGCCTGGAACACCCCGGACCACGTGGCCGTCGGCCGCGCCACGCTCGACGCGGCCGGCGACGCCGGCAACCGGTGGATCTTCCGGGAGCTCGTCGAGCAGGGTCTCGAACCCTGGGACGGGGTGCGCTGGGTCGCCGTCGCCGGTTCCAGCACTCCCACCCACGCCGTCGACGCCACGGCCGGAATGGAGCGCGCGGTGCGGTCCCTGCTGGAACACCGCACTTACATCGAGGTGTTGACCGACAAGGACCCGGAGACCTACGTCCGCGGCTTCCTGACCCAGCACGCCGAGACCACGGGGAAGCGCTTCGGGGGCAGGCCCGCGGTGGCGTTCGAACTGTTCAGCAGATGACGGGGGAGACCATGACAGGCAGCGGCAGCGAGGAACTGGCCGAGCGGTTCGAGGAGCACCGCGGGCACCTGAAGGCGGTGGCCTACCGGATGCTCGGTTCGCTGACCGAGGCGGAGGACGCCGTCCAGGAGGCCTGGCTGCGGCTGAGCCGCACGGACCCGTCCGGCATCCAGAACCTGGGCGGCTGGCTGACCACCGTGACCGGCCGCGTCTGCCTGGACCTGCTGCGCTCCCGCACCGCGCGCCGCGAGGAGCCGGTGGGCGGCACCCACGACACCTATGACGCCTTCGTCCCCGACCCGGTCCTCAGGCCGCTGTCCCACCTCGACCCGGCGGAGGAGGTGCTCCAGGCCGACTCGGTGGGCCTGGCCCTGCTGGTCGTGCTGGAGAACCTGACGCCCGACGAGCGGCTCACGTTCGTGCTGCACGACATGTTCGCCGTGCCGTTCGACGACATCGCGCCCATCGTGGAGCGCAGCCCGGCCGCGACCCGGCAGCTGGCGAGCCGCGCCCGGCGGCGGGTGCGCGGCGCCACCCCGTCGACGGAGCCGGATCTCGGCCGGCAGAAAGAGGTGCTCGACGCCTTCCTGGCCGCCTCGCGCGGCGGTGACTTCGAGGCCCTGCTCGCGCTCCTGCACCCGGACGTGGTGCTGCGCGCCGACTCGGGCGAACTGGTGCGGGGCGCCGCCGTGTCCAAGGTCGTCCAGGGTGCGAAGGCCGTGGCGGAGCAGGCACTCCTGTTCGCCCGGTTCGCGCGGTCCGCGGAGCTGGTGCTGGTCAACGGCACCGTGGGTATGGTCAACGCGCCAGAGGGACGCGTCCAGTCGGTCATGGCGGTCACGATCACCGACGGCCGGATCACCGGCATGTACATCCTGGCCGACCCGGAGCGGCTGGAGCGCCTGGCGGCGCCCGGCCCGACCGGGCCGGAGACGTGTCGGTGAGTTCTCGTTCCGTATGCTGAACGCCATGCGAGATCAAACAGCCGTGCGAACGGAACTGCGCGGTGACTGCGAGCGGTGCTTCGGGCTGTGCTGTGTCGCCCTGCCCTTCGCGCGGTCGGCCGACTTCGCGGTCGACAAGGACGCCGGCACTCCCTGCCGCAACCTCCAGGGAGACCACCGCTGCGGCATCCACGCCAGACTCCGGCAGAAAGGGTTCACCGGCTGCACGGTCTACGACTGCTTCGGGGCCGGACAGCAGGTCTCGCAGATCACCTTCGGTGGCCAGGACTGGCGGTCGGGGCCGCCGGAGCACGCCCGCCGCATGTTCGACGTGTTCCCGGTCGTCCGGCAGCTGCACGAGCTGTTGTGGTACCTCACCGAGGCGCTCGCCCTGCCCGCCGCCCGGCCCCTCCGCACCGATCTGCGCGCGGCCCTGGAGAAGACCGAGGAACTCACCGGCCGCACCCCCGAGGAACTCGCCGAGCTGGACGTGGCGGCGCACCGCCAGGAGATCAACGTCCTGCTGCTGAGGACGAGCGAGCTGGCCAGGGCCGGCGTCGGCGGCAAGAAGAAGAACCGCCGGGGCGCGGACCTCATGGGCGCCCGCCTCAAGGGCGCCGACCTGCGCGGTGCCGATCTGCGCGGTGCCTACCTCATCGCCGCCGACCTCACCGGCGCCGATCTGCGGGGCGCGGACCTGATCGGTGCCGACCTGCGCGACGCGAACCTCACGGACGCCGACCTGACCGGGGCGTTCTTCCTCACCCAGCCGCAGCTGAACGCGGCCCGGGGGAGTGCCGGGACCCGGCTGCCGGAGTCAGTCACCCGACCCGGGCACTGGACAGGGAAGCCCTGAGGCCGGCTCCCGCACCGGGCTCCGGTGCTCCGGGTGCAGCCGCAGCCCTTCCGGCATCAGCGTCAGCCGTTCCGTCACGCGCAGCCGGTAGGCCGGGTCGGGCCGCAGCTCGTAGCGGCGCAGCAGCAGGCCGAGCACCAGCGTGGCCTCGTGCAGGGCGAACTGGCGCCCGATGCAGGCCCGCGCCCCGGTCCCGAACGGCTTGAAGGTGTGCGGGGCCCGGGACCGTACGGCCTGAGCCTCGAAACGGTCCGGGTCGAACCGCTCGGCGTCCGCGCCCCACACCTCGGGGTCCCGGTGCAGCATCGGCGTCAGCACCAGGGCCCACGCCCCGCGCCGCATCGGGTGCTCCCCGGCCAGGACCGTGTCCTCGCGGGCCTCCCGGGCGAAGGCGGGCGCGGTGGGCCACAACCGCAGCGACTCGTCCAGCACCCGGCGGACGTAGCGCAGCCGGGCCACCTGCTCGTAGGCCGGTTCCGCCGCGTCTCCCCACACCCGGTCCACCTCGGCGCGGGCCCGGGCCGCGACGTCGGGGTGAAGGGAGAGGTAGTGCAGGGCGAAGGAGAGCGCGCCCGAGGTCGTCTCGTGGCCCGCGACGAGGAAGGTGACGACCTGACGGCGGACGTTCTCCGGCGCCAGCCGTTCCCCCGTCACGGGGTGGACCGTCTCCAGCATCCGGTCGAGCAGGTCACCCTGCCCGCCACCGTCGCCCCTCCGGGCCCGGACCAGTTCGTCGACCGTGCGGTTGAGGTGGGCGATGTCCTCCGCGTTGCGCCGGGTCGCGCTGCGCAGCAGCAGCGGAGCCAGCGGGAAGGGCACCGTGTTGAGCCGCTGCGCATAGGTCAGCGTGCCGATCATCGCGGTCACGAAGGGGTGCGGCCGGGCGCGTTCGAAGGACCCGAAGTCGTGGCCGAAGCCGGTACGGGCGATCGTCTCCAGCGTCAGCTTGGTCATGTCGCCGGGCACGTCCACCGCCCGGCCCGCCCGCGCCGCCCGGTCCCAGTGCTCCGTGAGCCTGCGGGCCACGTCCAGCATCATCGGGTGGTAGCCGGCCATGGCCTCGCGGCTGAACCCCGGGGCCAGCACGTCGTGCGCCAGTTGCCAGTTCGGTTCGTGGTTGTACGCCGTGAACAGGCCGTCCCCGACGACCGGCCGGAGGTTGGCGATGCCGAGCCCCACGTGTTTGGCGAACCGTGACTCGTCCGCGAGGTCGGCCGTGTGCCGGGCGCCCCACACGAACACGAACTCCTTGCCGAAGGCCTTCCGCCGGAAGACCGGCCCCAGTTGGCGGGCGTAGCGCAGCGAGTCCTGGAGGGGAGTGCGCCGGTTCACGCCCACCACGTCACCGAGCAGCGGGATCCGGTGCGGCGGATGCGGAATGCGGTCCAGCTCCGGCCAGCCCAGCTCGGCGCTCCGGAACCCCTTGGGCACCCCGGTTCGTATCGGCGCCTCCGTCATGTCGCGATCTCCCTTGATCCAACGGCGGGTTCGCACGTGTTGTACATGGGTTCAATAGCGCGCCTCAGTCTGGTCCCGTTGTTGAACCGGCGTCAAGTACAGTGCGGGCATGGCCGCGAACCAGGGCGGGCGCACGCGCCGCCGGCTCAGCACCGAGGAGCGCCGGGAGCAGCTGCTGGCGGTCGGGGCGCGGCTGTTCTCGGAGAATCCGTACGACGACGTGTGGATCGAGCAGGTCGCCGAGATCGCCGGGGTGTCGCGCGGGCTGCTGTACCACTACTTCCCGACCAAGCGCGACTTCTTCGCGGCCGTCGTCGAGCGGGAGAGCGAGCGGATGCTGCGCATGACGGCGGCGGTGCCCGGCGTGCCCGTGCGCGAGCAGCTCCCGGGCGGGCTCGACACGTTCCTGGAGTACGTCGAGGCGCATGCGCACGGCTACCGCGCCTTTCACCGTGCCGACGCGGCGGGGGACCAGGCCGTGCGCCGGGTCTACCAGCGGGCCCTGGCCGCGCAGGAGCGGCAGATCCTCGCGGCGCTGGCCGAGGATCCCGAGTTCGGCCCGGCCTTCGAGGTCCGGCCGGAGGTGCGGCTCGCCGTGCGCGGCTGGCTGGCGTTCACCACGTCCGTCTGCCTGGAGTGGCTGCGCGGCACGGAGTTGAGCCGGGAGCAGGTGCGTGAGCTGTGTGCGCGCGCCCTGCTGGGCGTCCTCACGCCCTGAAAGGCCTCGTGAAGGTCACGTGACGTGGTTGGCGCACACTCCGATCTTCGGTAAGTTAGGCAAGGCTTACCTAAGGAGGTCTGGGATGGGTGACGACAGCCAGAGCTGGACGGCGGCCCCTGCCGCGGCGGAGCGGGCGCGCTCGGTGCTCGCCGCCGCGTGGTCCTGCTCGGTGATCGCGGAGGGCACGCGCGAGGAACTGGTCGGCGCGCACACGGTGACCGAGGACGGCAGGGTGCTCGTGACCGTGCCCGAGGACAGTGCGCTGCTCGCGGCCGCGATCTGCGCACCCCGTGGCGAGCCGTCCGCGGTGCTGGAGTTCGCCGACGTCGCCCCGGTCCCGCTGCGCAACCGGATCCGCGCCCGGCTGTGGCTCGCGGGCTGGTTCACCGTCGAGGAGGACCGGCTGGTCCTCCGGCCCACGCGAGTGGTGCTGCGGCAGTCGGCCGGGGCCGTGGTGGTGGACCTCGAGGAGTTCGCCGCCGCCGTGCCCGATCCGCTCACCACGGCCGAGGCCCGGCTGCTGACCCATCTGGCCGACTGCCACGCCGACGCGGTCGAGCGGCTCACCCGGCTGGTCGACTCCGACAGCCTGCAGGGCGCCGTCCGGGTCCAGCCGCTCGCCGTGGACCGGAACGGACTGACGCTGCGCATCGAGCGCGGCCGCGCCCACGGCGACGTACGGCTGGCGTTCCACAGGCCCGCCGACGACGTCGCGCAGCTCACGGAGCGTATGCACGTCCTGCTCGGCCAGGCGAGCGCCGCGTCCTGCCCAAGGGCCCTACAGCGGCAGCGCACAGACGGCGACCGGTGACGGAAAGGGTTCGCCGGCCCGCCGCAGCGCGCCGCTCGTCTCGTCCACGTGGAAGACGGTCACCGAGGAGGACTTCTGGTTCGCCGCGAACAGCAGCGTGCCCTCGGGCGAGAGGGCGATCTGGCGCGGGAAGTCGCCGCCGACCGGCACGGTGTCCAGCAACCTGAGCTTCGCGCCGTCCGCCTCGACGGCGTAGCGCGTGAGGCTGTTGTGGCCGCGGTTGGCGAGATAGGCCCAGCGGCCGTTCGGGGTCACCAGGATCTGCGCGGGATAGTTCGTGCCCGAACCCGTGCCCGTGGACTGCGCCTCGCCGACGCTCACGCGGCCCGTGGCCGGATCGTACGCGCAGACCGCCACCGTGTTGTCGACCTCGTCGGCGAGGTAGGCGTACCGGCCGCCGGGGTGGAACGTGAGGTGGCGCGGGCCGGCGCCCGGCCGGGTCCGCGCCCGTGAGACCTCGCTGAGCGTGCCGGCCTTCTCGTCCAGCCGGTAGGAGTAGACGGTGTCCGTGCCCAGGTCGACGGCGAGCACATGACCCCCGTCGGGGCTGGTGATGATCTGGTGGGCGTGCGGGCCCTCCTGTCCCGGCCCGGGCGCCGGACTGGAGTGCGTGACGAGGTCGGTGCGCTCGCCGAGGGCGCCCGAGGCGTCGATCGGGTGCACGGCCACACTGCCCGAGCCGTAGTTCGCGCTGAACAGCCAGCGCCCGCCCGGATGCACCGACAGATGACAGGGCGCCGCGCCACCGGTGCTCCGGCTGCCCAGGACCTTCCGGTCGGAGAGCCGGACGGCGGTCACGCCACCGTCCTCGCGTTCGTTCACCGCGTACAGCGTGCCCCGGTCCGGGTGGACCGCGAGGTACGACGGGTCACCGACGCCGGTGAGCGTGCCGGTGCCGGTGATACGGCCCGTCGCCGCGTCGTACGTGGCCAGCCCGATGCCCTTGCCGCCGCCGTCCACGGAGGTGTAGGTGCCGAGGTAGAGCGGGCGCGGCCCGGAAGGGCGCCGGGCCTGCCGGGAAGGGCTCGCGCTCGCCTCGGGGGCCGCCGGCGTCGTCGTGGGCGTGGGTGCGGGCGCGTCGTCACAGGCCGGCAGCGCGGCCGTGGCGGCCCCGCCCGCCAGTGCGCCGACGAACCGGCGCCTGCTCCAGCCGCCACTGCTCATGTCGCCCCTCAGGTCGTCACTCGTCCCCGTCGCGACAGCCACCATGGCGTGGATCATCGCGGGGTGCAAGAAAGGCACCGGTCGTTGCGCTTGCTGCAACGCATTTCAGCGGGAACGACCGCCCAGCCCGGCACGGTCGCGCCACAGCTGCTCCTGGACCCCGAGGCGCTCACGCAGCCGGGTCAGACGGGGCAGCCGGGCGCGCTGCTCCCCGGACACGCGGTCGAGTTCCTCGAACAGGCGCCGGGAGCGGTGCTCGGTGTCGAGTTCGTCGAGGATCCGGTTGACCTCCGTCAGAACGGCACCCAGCAACTGCCAGTGCCGCGTCTCGCGCTCGGCGTCCTCGCGCAGCAGCAGGGCCAGTTTGTCGCGGGTGCCCGCGGCGGTGCGCAACTCCGTGGCGAGTCGTTCCTCCGCAGACTCGGCGCTCTCGCTGAGATGGGTGGTCACCAGTACCGCGAAACTCACCACGGCGTCGGCGATCTCGGACAGCAGCTGTTCCAGCGCGGCGCCCGTCTCGGTCTCGAACAGCGGCTCGGGTTCGCGCTCCTTGGCGAGGTCGGTGAAGGAGCGGGCGAGGACCCGCAGGACGACCGTGCAGATCTCCAGAGTGTCCAAACCGGTGCGCAGCACCACCCGGTGCAGCAGGCCCTCCCGTACGCGCGGGTTGAGACGGAGGCTGTCCTCGGCCTGCCGGAGCGCCGCGTCCACCTCGATGATGTCGTGGTCCAGACGCCGCGCCTCGTACAGCCGCTCCTCCGCGCGGTCCACGGGTGTGTGGCCGGCCGCCTCCTCACCCATGCGCAGCATCAGCTGCCGCAGCCGGCGCGCCAGGCCGTCGATCGACTCGCCCGCCTCCTCCACCCATACGGGCGGGGCCAGCAGCAGATTGCAGGCGAGTCCGACGGTCGCGCCGATCAGCGTCTCCACCACGCGGGCCCACGCCGTGTTCCCGACGGTGGTGACCCCGAGGACGAGCATCGCGCTGATCGCGACCTCGGGCACGTACTCCTCCACCCGGACCAGCCGTCCCACGGCCAGCGAGGCCACGAGGAGCAGCGCCAGGCTCCACCAGGTCAGACCCACCAGCAGACTGAACGCGATGGCGACGAGGACCCCGGTCACCACGGCGTTCACCCGCCGGAAGCCGTTGGTGAGCGTGGCGTACAGCGTCACCTGGACGACCAGCAGCGCCGTCAGAGGAGCGGTGAGAGGTGCCTGCTCGGGGCTCAGCCGCAGCGCGATGACGTACGCGATCGTCGCCGCGGTCGCGGACCGCAGCGTCTGGACGACCACGGGGTCCCGGTGCTTCCGCAGGATCCGTGTGGCGGGCGCCGACCACTCACGTACCTCTCGCATCCTCGGGCCGTTCCCCTTCCCCTGGCACATCGAACGCATCCATGAAGGACGTTAGTGCCGGGGGAATCCGCGGGCGACCGAGGGCCCTCAGGCGTGCACCTTGTCGAGGAAGGCCGCCAGATGACCCGTGGTCCGCTCGATCTGCTCGGCCTGTGTGAGGCTCTCCTCGAAGCGGGACCCGGACTCCGGCACCTTCTTCCCGCGGACGTAGAGGGAACAGGCGAGGTCGGTGCACATGTACACGCCTACGGAGTTGCCGTCCCGGCCGGCCGGACCCGCCTTGCGCGCGGTCATCAGCGAGACACCGCCCCGTGGGTGCGTCGTCAGGCACAGCGAACACATGCTGCGGTGCAGGAACCCGCTCCGGGCGGCCTGGAACCGCATCGCCACCCCGACGAGCCGCCCCTCGCGCTCGACGACCAGATAACTCCGGTCCGGGGCCCCCGGATCACGCCACCCGAGAAAGTCGAGATCGTCCCAGGGCCGCTCGGCGAGGTCCCGGGGGACGGCCAGGCGCTTGGCCTCTCCCTTCGAGCAGTTGACGAACGAAGTGCGGATGTCCTGTTCGGTGAGTGATCTCATGGGGGCTCCTGGTCGTCGCGGCCAAACCTAGGGGTCCTAGGTTTCGTGGGACAGGCTAGAAGCGTCAGCGAGGGGGAGCCAGTGGATTTTCCGGATGCCGTGTCGCGGCGGGCGCGGGCGGCACTGCGCCATGTGGCGGGCGCCTCGGCCGGACCCGCCGTCGACAGGCGGCTGCGCATCACGCTGAACTTCCACCCGGACCGGTGGACGGCCCGCGGCGTGTCCCTCCTCACGGCCCTCGCACGGGACGGCGCCTACCATTCGCAGTTCGTCACCGGTACCAGCAACGGCGGTCTCACCGCCCGCCCCGGCGGTGACCGCTGGCGCTGGGAGAGCCGGATCTTCGGCGGGGCGTACGACGACGCGGCCGCGGCCGAGCGGCCGGTGTACGGCGCCCTGAACTTCCGCCGGCAAGTGGTCGGCGCGGCACCGCGCTTCGGCTCCTCACACTTCCGGCTGACCGCCGGCGCACTGGCCCGGGCCACGTTCTGCTACCCCGACAGCGCCGCCGAGCCGGCCGACTTCGGTGTCGCGGCCGGCATGTCCCTCATCGCGCTCGCCGAGGCGGACGAGCAGGACGCCCTCAACGACTACATCGAGGCACACGTGCACGGCGGCGTCGACCTCTCCCGTGACGTGGAGGCGCTCGTCCTGGACGCCTGCTACCGCGGCACACCGGTCGAAGCGGCGGACCCGGCACCTGCCCTGCCCCGTCGAGTGGCACCCCGGCTACCGGCTGACGGTGGCCGGACTGCGGCGCCACGCGGACTACCGCGGCCGGGAGTACGCGGAGCTCGGCGCCCGGATCGCCCGGGACGGACTCGTCGACCCCCGGGCCATCGGGGACGCCGCCCGGAGTGACCGGTACGCCTTGCAGGACCTGAAGATGGTGTGGCACACCCTCGCCCGCTTCGGCGCCCCGGAGGGGGCGGGCACGGCCTACTCCGCGGCGCGGACCTCCGGCGGCCACACCCCCGGGTCCAGCACCCCCAGCGCATAGGCCCGGGCCACCAGTTCCGTGCGGTTGGCGGCGTGCCAGCGGGAGGTCAGCCGGCGCAGGTGGTAGGTGACGCCGTCGGTGGTGAGGCCCGTCTCGCGGGCCGCCCGGGCGGTGGTGGCGCCGGCGGCCAGCAGGGCCAGGACGCGGGCCTCCGTCGGGGTGACCCGGGCCGGCCCGGCGGGCGGGGCGGTGGAGGGGGCCTGTTCGCCGTCCACGCGCAGCATCACCAGCAGCGCCGGAGTGTCCTCCGCCGTGTCGCTCACCGGGTCCGCCGTCAGCTCCCCGTACCGCTCCGCCCCGCCGGGTGCCCGCCAGCACACCGACACCTGGTACCGCGAGCGGTGCCGCAGCCGCAGCGCCTCGGCGATCCGCTCCACCTGCGTCGCCTCCCGCGGGCTGAACAACTCCAGCACGTCCCGGCCGCGCAGCCGCCCCGGTGTCACACCGCACTCCGCCGCCATCGCCGGGTTGGCGAGCAGCACCGCGCCGTACACGTCGCACACCGCGACCGGCATGGCGACCCGGTCGAACAGGAGCAGGGCGCGATTGCGCCACGTCACGGCCTCCTGCCGGCCCTGGTCCACGCGTGCCTCCTTGCCATGCCGCGGCGCCCCGCGCAAGGGCGGAGCGTGTTCCCGAACTACAGAATCATGTAGGGCCGCCGTACGGGCCGCCGGGCCCCGTGGATCACTCTGGATCGCAGTACTTCCGTACCGCGAAAGGCAGTTGTCGCGTCATGCGCCCCACCGCACAGACTCCCCGGCCCGCAGACTCCCTCCCCGGGGTCCCCGTCGCCGACATCACCGCCACCGGACCCGGCGGTGCGCCGATCCAGCAGGCCATGGACCTGATGCGCGAGCACGGGCCGGTGTTCGTGCGGCGGCTGTACGGGCGGGACACCCTGTTCGTGGGCGACCTGGACCTCGTGGCCGAGCTCGCGGACGAGCAGCGGTTCGCCAAGCACATCGGGCCCGGTCTGGAGAACGTCCGGGAGTTCGCTGCCGACGGCCTGTTCACCGCGTACAACGACGAGCCCAACTGGGCCAAGGCGCACGACATCCTCATGCCCGCCTTCGCGCTGGGCTCGATGCGGACCTACCACCCCGTGATGCTGAAGGTGGCCCGCCGGCTCATCGCGTCCTGGGACCGCGACGCCCGCGCCGGCCGGCCCGTGGACGTGCCCGGCGACATGACCCGCATGACGCTCGACACCATCGGGCTCTCCGGGTTCGGCTACGACTTCGGCTCCTTCGAGCGGGCCGAGCCGCACCCCTTCGTCGAGTCGATGGTCCGCTGCCTGGAGTGGAGCATGACCCGCCTCGCCCGGGTCCCGGGCCAGGACTACTCGGCGGCGGACGCGGCCTTCCGCGAGGACTCCGCCTATCTCGCCCAGGTCGTCGACGAGGTCATCGCCGCCCGCACCGGCACCGACCAGAGCCAGTCCGACGACCTGCTCGGCCTGATGCTCACCGCCGAGCACCCGGCCGACGGCAGCACGCTCGACACCGCCAACATCCGCAACCAGGTCATCACCTTCCTGATCGCCGGCCACGAGACCACCTCCGGCGCCATGTCCTTCGCGCTGTACTACCTCGCCAAGCACCCCACCGCGCTCCAGCTGGTGCAGCGCGAGGTCGACGAGCTGTGGGGCGACGCCGCGGACGTCGAGCCCACGTACGACGAGATCGGCCGCCTCACCTACACCCGGCAGGTCCTCAACGAGGCACTCCGGCTGTGGCCCACCGCGGCCGTGTTCTCCCGGGAGGCCCGCGAGGACACGCTGCTCGGCGGCCGTATCCCGCTGCGCGCCGGGCAGGCCGCCCTGGTGCTCACGCCGATGCTGCACCGGCAGCCCGTGTGGGGCGACAACCCCGAGCTGTTCGACCCGTCCCGCTTCACGGCGGAGGCGGAAGCGGAGCGCCCGGTGCACGCCTTCAAGCCGTTCGGCACCGGTGAGCGCGCCTGCATCGGCCGGCAGTTCGCGCTGCACGAGGCGACCATGCTGCTGGCCATGCTGGTCCACCGCTACCGGCTGCGCGACCACGCCGACTACCGGCTCGACGTCAAGGAGACCCTCACCCTCAAGCCCGAGGGCTTTACGCTCGCCCTCACGCCGCGCACCTCCGCCGACCGCGTCCACACACCGCTGCCCGGCGCCGCCCCGGTCCAGGACTCCCGGTCGGCCGAACCGCAGGGCCTGCCCACCCGCGTCCGCCCCGGCACCGCCGCCCTCTTCCTGCACGGCAGCAACTACGGCACCTGCCGCGACTTCGCCGCCCAGCTCGCCGACGAGGCCGCCGCCGTCGGCTGCGAGACCGAGGTGGCGGCCCTGGACGCCTACGCAGGCGGCCTGCCCACCGACCGGCCCGTCGTCATCACCGCCGCCTCCTACAACGGCCGCCCCACCGACGACGCCACCGCCTTCGCCGCCCGGCTGGAGGAGACCCACGACCTGTCCGGGGTGACCTACGCCGTCCTCGGCGTCGGCGACCGCAACTGGGCCGCCACCTACCAGCACGTCCCCACGCGGATCGACGAGCGGCTCGCCGCGTCCGGCGCCACCCGGCTGCTCGACCGCGCCGCCGCCGACGCCTCCGGCGACCTCACCGGCACCGTCCGGGAGTTCACGACGGCCCTGCGCACCGCCCTGCTGGAGCAGTACGGCGACCCGGACGCCACCACCCCGGCCGGCGTGCCCGAGACCGCCTACGAGGTCCGCACCCTGACCGGCGGCCCCCTGGACGCCCTCGCCGAGCGGCACGAACTCGTCCCCATGCGGGTCACCGAGGCTTACGACCTCACCGCGCCCGGCTACGCCCGCCGCAAGAGGTTCGTCCGCGTCGCACTGCCCGAGGGAGTCACCTACCGCACGGCCGACCACCTCACCGTGCTGCCCGCCAACGCCCCCGGCCTCGTCGCCCGCGCCGCCACCGCGCTCGGCGTCGACCTCGACGACGTCCTGGACATCCGCGCCACCCGCCCGCGCCGCGACGGCATCGCCGTCGACCGCCCCGTGACGGTACGGCAGCTCCTCACCCACCACGTGGAGCTGCAGGAGCGCCCGAGCGCCGGGCAGCTGGCCGCGCTCGCCGCCGCCGACCCGTGCCCGCCGGAGCGCACGGCCCTGGCCGCCCTCACCGACGACCCGCGCACCCTCGTGGAGATCATCGAGGACCACCCGGCCCTGCGCGGCGCCCTCGACTGGCCCCGGCTCCTCGACCTGCTCACCCCGCTGCGCCCCCGCCACTACTCCATCTCCTCCTCGCCCGCCGTCGACCCACGCCACGCGGACCTGATGGTCTCGCTGCTGGAGGCACCCGCCCGCTCCGGCAAGGGCGTCTACCGGGGCACCGGATCCGGCCACCTCAACACCGTCGAGCCCGGCGACGTCGTGTACGCACGCGTGCAGCCTTGCCGGGAGGCCTTCCGCATCGACGCCACCGGCGGATCCGCACCGGTCGTCATGATCGCGGCGGGCACCGGCCTCGCCCCGTTCCGCGGCGCGATCGCCGACCGCACGGCAGCCCGCGCCGCAGGTGCCGAACCGGCCCCGGCCCTGTGCTACTTCGGCTGTGACGCGCCCGGCGCCGACTATCTGCACGCCGACGAACTGCGCGCCGCGGAGACCGCCGGGGCCGTCTCCCTGCGCCCCGCCTTCAGCGAGGAGCCCGAGGGCGAGGTGCGGTTCGTGCAGCACCGCATCGCCGCCGAGGCGGAGGAGGTGTGGGCGCTGCTGGACGCGGGAGCGCGGGTGTACGTCTGCGGTGACGGTTCCCGGATGGCGCCCGGGGTGCGGGAGGCGTTCCGTACCCTGTACCGCAAGCACACGCCGGGCGCCGACGAGACGGCCGCCGGACAGTGGCT
Organism: Streptomyces sp. NPDC006372; assembly: GCF_040612515.1. Classification (NCBI taxonomy): domain Bacteria; kingdom Bacillati; phylum Actinomycetota; class Actinomycetes; order Kitasatosporales; family Streptomycetaceae; genus Streptomyces; species Streptomyces sp. NPDC006372. The sequence continues at coordinate 221,918 of NZ_JBEXQJ010000009.1, forward strand.
CGACGGACTGGTCGCGGACGGGCGTTACGTCGAGGACGTGTACGCGGCCGGCTGACCGAAGGGGAGGGGTGGGCGCACGGTGGTGGACTCCTGGGATCGGGCCCGGCACGTCCTGCGCGAGGCGGGCCTGGACCCCGGCCGCCTCGCCCACCTCCGCCCGCTGACCGGGGGCACGTACAACACCGTCGAGAAACTCCTGCTCACCGACGGCAACCGCTACGTGCTGAAGGTCCCGCCCCCGGCGGCCACCCCCGGCCTGCGGCACGAACGCCGCCTGCTCGTCTCGGAGGGCGAGTTCTACCGCCGGGCCGCCGGCGTCGAGGTGCCCGCGCCCCGGCTGGTGTCCCTGCGGGACGACTGCCTGCTGATGACGGCCTGCCCGGGCGACGCCTGGGACGACACGCTCACGGACGCCGAACACCTCACCCTCCGTACCGAGCTGGGGCGTCAGACGGCCCGTCTGCACCGCGTGACGGGCCCCGGATTCGGCTACCCCTCCGGCGCCCTCGGCCCGCTCGCCCCCGACTGGCGGACCGCGTTCACGACGATGTTCGACGCCGTCCTCGACGACGCCCGGCGCTACGGCGCTCCCTTGCCCCGCCCGGTCGACGCGGTGGCCCGTACCGCCTCCTCGGCGTACGGCGCCCTCGAAGAGGTCACCGTGCCGTGCCTCGTGCACTTCGACCTGTGGCGGGGCAACATCCTGGTCGACCGCTCGGCAGGCGGCGTCCGCATCGGTGGCCTCATCGACGGGGAGCGCATGTTCTGGGGCGACCCCCTCGCCGAGTTCGTCTCCCTGGCGCTGCTGGGCGACATCCGGAAGGACGAGGCGTTCCTCGCGGGCTACCGGGAGGCCGGCGGCCGGGCCGCCTTCGGCACCCCGGCCCGCCTCCGTTACGCCCTGTACCGCGCCTACCTGTACCTGATCATGCTCACCGAGACGGTCCCGCGTGAGGCCGGCGAGGAGCACCGGCGGTGGGTGCAGGAGAGGGTCGCCCCGGAGCTGGTCGGAGCTCTGGACGAGATCGAGGAAGCAGCCGCCTCTTAGTTCACACCTGAGGTTTCGCAGGTCACGGCCGAGGTACTCGCGCGGCGCACCGACGAGCCGAAAGGAGTGTGCCGTGACCGACCATCGCCTCGAAGGGCCCGGCGAGAACGGTGACCCCGTCCCGCGGGACATGCCGGACCAGCAGGCCGACGTGGGCGAGGACCCGTGGGAGGTCGCGCCGCGCTTCACGGGCACCGGCACCGGCAAGGAAAAGGACGACGGGAGCGGGAAGGACGCGTCCGACGAGACCGCCGACGACGTCCCCGACACGGACGAGGCGGGGACGGGCCGGCAGGGGAAGCCGCGCCAGGGAGGGGTGCACCCCGAGCATCCGGTGCCGGACGAGCCGGCCGACTGAGCGCTGAGCGCGTCGGCCCCTGGAACGCCGATGGCCGCGACCGACTGTGGGGGTCGGCCGCGGCCATCGGCCGTCGGAGCGGGTTGCAGTGCGGTCAGCCCACCTTGCGTCCCCGCAGGGGGACCGTCCGCTCGCCGCCGCCCTGCTGAAGGCCCTCCAGGAACTCCTCCAGCACCTCCGTCGCCGTGTGCTCGGGCCGCCACCCCAGTTCCGTGCGCGCGCGGGCGCAGTCCATCAGGGGCAGGCGCAGCACCGCGTCGAAGAGGTGCGGGGAGGCGGGCAGGAGGTGCAGACCCCAGGCGGCGGCGATCGCCGAGCGGGCCGCGCCGCGCGGCACCCGCACCGGCCGCGCGTCGAGCATCTCGCCCAGCAGCCTCGCATCGACGGTTTCCTCGGCCGCGAGGTTGAAGGCGCCCCGGGCGTCGGAGTGGACGGCCAGCCGGTACGCGTTCGCCGCGTCGTCCGTGTGCAGCGCCTGCATCCGCAGCCCCGGGATGTCGGGCAGGAAGGGCAGCACCTCCGGGCGGGCCAGCGGGCCGGGCAGGAACCGGCCCCCGAAGATCCGGCGCTGCTCGCTCGCCGACTCCCACTTGAAGAGGAAGGCGGGCCGCATCCGCACCACCCGGGTCTCGGGATGGTCGCGCTCGAACGTGTCCAGCGCCCGCTCCAGGTAGGCTTTCTCCCGGCAGTACGCGGCGTCCGGCCAGCCGTGGGTGGGCCACGACTCGTCGACCGTCCGGTCCTTGGGGCCCGGAGAATAGGCGCCGACCGACGAGGCGTGCACCAGTGCCGGCACCCCGGCCGCCGCCACGGCCTCGAACACCCGCATGCTGCCGAGCACGTTGGTGCGCCAGGTGGCCGCCGGGTCGTGCGTCGGCTGGAACGCCCAGGCCAGATGGACCACCGCGGCGGCGCCCGCGAACTGCTCCACGAGGTCCGACTCTTCGGAAGCCAGGTCGACCGCCGACCAGTCCGTCTTCGGCGGTGACCAGTCGGGGATCCGACGGGCCAGGCCCAGTACGGAGGTGACCTCGGGATCCTCCGAGAGGAGGCGCACCACGCTGGTTCCCACGTTGCCGGTGGCGCCCGTGACGACGATCCTCATGCCCGTTGCACTGTTCACCTTGCGCTCCTCTCGGCCGCGTGCGTCCTCGGGAGCTGACCGAGTACCCGGGTGGGCATGAGAAAGCCCCGGCCGGACGGGGGAATCGCGGCCGGGGCGGCTGAGGGTGGGCACGGATGGCGGTCGCCTCTCGGCGAAGGGCTCCACAGGGCTTCAGCCGAACGATCGTCCCTGTGGGCGAATGGTGAGGCCCGGGGACACTGTCCCATCCGCACCCACGTGTTGTTCAACGGAGAACCACTTCTGGGTGTTCCGGCCTCGAAGCCCTTTCGCGGTGACGTGCGTCACCGCTCATGGCTGTCCGGAACGGTCTCCGCCCACAGATTCTCGGCCTGGAGCAGCAGCGTGCCGAGAACCGCCGTATGAGCGGCTCCCTGACCGGCCTGCTCACGCAGCGTCTCCTGCAACTGCTGGTGCAGCTCCTGCATCTCCCTGTCCATCTCACCGACCCGGCGAGGGTCCACACTGCCGTTCAGCAACCGGTCGGCCTCCATCCGGCAGGCGTCCCCGATCAGGTCCAGCAGATCCGCGTACGAGCGAAGGGCCGGGACCTCAGGCGGGGCGGACGACCGGTTGTCGTCCACGGCCACCGCCAGGGCCCGGGTCAGGGCGGTGACGTGCCCGGTGACGCGGCTCAGGCGTTCGTCCTCGCCCGGCGGCGGCAGCGGCATGTGTGGCACGCGGTGCAGGGCGCGCAGTGGGCCGTGGGTCAGGCGCAGGCTCTCCTGGCTCCAGCGGCGCGCCGAGCGCAGCGCGTCCAGACGGTGGTCCAGCTGCGCGGAGGCGTTGAGCCAGCCGGCGGCGGTCTGCGCGTCCCACTCGCCCTCGCGCAGGTCCCCGGCGACGGACCGCAGCACGTCCCCCGACTCCCGGGCGAGGGCCGCCAGGTTCTCCCGGACGTCCCGCAGATGGATCGGCGGCAGAACGAACGCGTTGACGGCGACGCCGATGACGGCACCGATCGCGGCCTGCCCCACGCGGTGACCGACGCTGGACGTGCTCACGGAGCCCGCGGTGAGGGTGAACAGCGCCGTGGTCGCCGCGTAGATGCCCTGGTCGCCGAAGCGGGACCAGTTCGCGAGCAGCATCAGCACCGGGACGGACAGGGCCAGGGCGCCCGTCGTGTTTCCGGTGAGGGCCTGCGCCGCCGAGGCCAGCACGGTGCCGATGCAGATCGCCCCGAACTGCCGTGCGCCCTGCAGGAGCGAGCTGTAGACGGTGGCCTGCACCAGCACCAGCGCCACCCACGGCGCCATCAGCGCCATCGGGTCTCCCATCCAGACGCCGCCCACCAGCCAGGCGAGCACCGCGGCGGCGGCGGCCTTCAGCGACTGGACCACCAGATCCCGCTCCCGCCCGGGCTCCCGCCAGGCGCACCGGACGGCCTCCGCGGCGGTCCGGCTCTCGCGCCGCACGGCGTCCACCGGCCGCATGGTGCGCACTGCCCGCCCGAAGCCGCCCACGCGTTCGCGCGGGCCCCCGGCGGACCGGCTGTCCGCCCCCTCCCGGGGCCGCGTCCCGCGGCCCGTCCGCCCAGCCGGGCGGGTGTCGTCCGCCACCGTGCCTCCGTCCTTCCGCCGGCGGAGGGCACCAGTCGTCCGCCGGATCACCCTCGTCACAGTCGATACGCGCGTCAGGCACGTCCTGCGCTGCGAGTATCCGCAGGACCGGAGGTTTCACCCGGGCTCATGCCAGGGGGCTGTCGCGGAGGGACGACAGGAGGTGCGCGGGACCGTCGTAGATCGCGTCCGCGCCGGACTTCTCCAGGTCGCCGCGCGGAATGCCGCCGCACAGGACGCCCACACAGCGGACCCCGGCCCGGCTGCCCGCCCGCATGTCCCACACCGTGTCGCCGACGAAGACCGCCCGCTCCGCGGGCACCCCGGCCAGCTCCAGGGCGTGCTCGACGGGCTCGGGCGCGGGCTTGCCGGCGTCGACGTCGTCGGCGCTCGCCGTGGCGGTGATGGCGTCGTCCGCGTCGATCGCCCGGCGCAGCGCGCTCAGCTCCGCGCCGCCCGCCGAGGTGGCCAGCACCACCGCCCAGCCGTCCCGGTGCAGGCGGCGCAGCAGCGGACCGGCCTCCGGCAGCGCGGGCAACCGGCCGAAGTACTGCCCGTACAGCGCCTTGTGCCCGGCGCTGATATCGGCGTCCTGGTCCGGGTCGCGGTCCTCACCCAGCACATGGGCGACCAGGTCGGTGGAGGGCAGACCCACGGCCCGGTGAACGGCGTGCATGGGCACCTGGTGCCCCGCCTGCCGGAAGGCCTCCCACCAGGACACGACGTGCAGATGGTTGGTATCGACCAGCGTGCCGTCGACGTCGAACACGGCCGCCCGTTCCGCTTGTGCCATGCGTGCGATCCCTTTCTCTCCGGACGGCCCGGGTACCACGTCAGCCGCCGGCCACGCCGGAGGGCACCTGCCTCCCGTGGGTCCAGGCCAGCAGTTCCTCCAGGGCCCACGTCGTCACCACCCGCTCGGGCGGCACCCCGCACTCCTCGGCCCGCGCGCACCCGTTGATCTGCCAGTCCAGCTGCCCCGGCGCGTGCGCGTCGGTGTCCACGGAGAACAGCACCCCCGCGTCCACGGCCCGGCGCAGCAGCCGGCGCGGCGGATCGAGCCGCTCCGGCCGGCTGTTGATCTCCAGGGCCGTGCCCGTCTCCGCGCAGGCCGCGAACACCTCGTCCGCGTCGAACTCCGACTCGGGCCGCCCCCGGCCGGTCAGCAGCCGCCCCGTGCAGTGCCCGAGCACGTCCGAGTGCGGATCCCGCACGGCGGCCACCATCCGGCGCGTCATCGACCGGGCGTCCATGCGCAGCTTGGAGTGCACCGACACCACCACGACGTCGAGCCGCTCCAGCAGCTCCGGTTCCTGATCGAGCGAGCCGTCCTCGAGAATGTCGCACTCGATCCCGGTCAGCAGCCGGAACGGGGCCCAGGTCGCGTTCAGCTCCGCCACCACGTCCAGCTGCTCCCGCAGCCGCTCGGCCGACAGCCCGCGCGCCACCGTCAGACGCGGCGAGTGGTCGGTCAGCGCCGCCCACTCGTGGCCCAGTTCCGCGGCGGCCCGGCCCATCTCCTCGATCGGACTGCCGCCGTCCGACCAGTCGGAGTGCAGATGACAGTCCCCGCGCAGCAGTTCCCGCAGCCGTTCGCCGCCCCGCACGACCGGCTGCCGCTCCTCCGCCTCGTCCTCCAGCTTCCGCAGATAGCCGGGCACCTCACCGGCCAGCGCCTCCCGCACCACCTGCGCGGTCTTCGGACCCACCCCCTTGAGGGACTCCAGCGATCCGGCCTCCGCCCGCCGCCGCACCTCGTCCTCGCCCAGCTCCCTCAGTACCCGGGATGCCGTGCGGAAGGCGCGCACGCGATACGTCGGCGCCAGGGACCGCTCCAGCAGGAAGGCGATCCGGTCCAGTGCCTCGACGGGGTCCATCACCACCTCCGACCTCAAGGGTTCCCCAGCGGCGGGCGGGCCGCACGACGGGCGGGCGGTTTGCCCCGTACGCCCCCGGGTACTGCGATGCCTCGTCCCGACCGCGTCGACACCGGGACCGCGTCGACACCCGACCGCTTCGACGAGGAGGCCTGTCATGTCCGCCCCCACAGAGCCCAGCAGCAGGGCCGCCGTGATCACCGGCGCCGACTCCGGGATCGGCCGGGCCACCGCAGTACACCTGGCCCGGGCGGGCATGGACGTCGGCATCACCTGGCACAGCGACCGCAAGGGAGCGGAGGAGACGGCCGAGGAGGTCAGGGCACACGGGCAGCGGGCCGAGGTCGCCCGGATGGACCTCACCCGGCTGCCCGACGCCGCCGACACCGTCGACGAGCTGTGCGAGCGCCTCGGCCGACTCGACGTGCTGGTCAACAACGCCGGCACCGGCACCATGACGCCGTTCCTCGACCTGGAGCTGTCCGACGTGCGGGACGTCCTGGACGTCGACCTCGTGGGGCCGTTCCTGTGCGGGCAGAAAGCGGCCCGGCGGATGATCCGGCAGGGCGACGGCGGCCGGATCGTCAACGTGACGTCCGTCCACGAGCACCAGCCGCGCGTGGGTGCCGCGCCCTACTGCGCCGCCAAGGGCGGGCTGGGCCTGCTCACCCAGGTCATGGCGCTCGAACTCGCCGAGTACCGCATCACCGTCAACGCCGTCGCACCGGGCGAGATCGCCACGCCCATGACCGGGCAGGACGACACCGACCCGCACACCGAGAGCCGCCCCGGCGTCCCCCTCGGACGGCCCGGCGACGCCCGCGAGGTCGCCGCCGTCATCGCCTTCCTCGCCGGCCCGGACGCCTCCTACGTCACCGGTGCGTCCTGGAGCGTCGACGGCGGCATGCTCCGCATGGGCCCGCAGGCCGGATCGCACCTGACCGACGACGACTGGCGCCGCCCCTGAACGCCCCGCCGGCCGGTGACTCGAGGGCCGCGCTCCCGCCGATTGCGCTCTACGCTCGATGCATGACCGAAATCGCCAGCCCGCACGTGTTCCGTCCGCGGATCATGGTGCTCGGAGTGCAGCCGGGCACCCCGCCGTTCCGGATCGTGGAAATCGACGGTCAGGTGGTCGGGGAGGCCCGGGCCGTCATCGATGTCCTGATGGCCGCCGCCGCGTTCGGCATCAGGGTCCACGACCTGGACGATCCGGACGTGGTGCGCTGGGTGGGCGGAGACAAGTTCACCTGGACGATGCACTAGCTCCTGCGGGAGCTCCTGCGGGCGAACCGCTTCTTCGCCGGCCGGTCGGCGCGGGGCCTGCGTGCGTGTACCGCTCGGCTCAGACGGCGCCCCAGGAGCAGGTAACCGATGAGGGCACCACCGGTGTTGAGGATGACGTCGTCGATGTCGAAGGCCCGGCCGGTGACCAGCGCGCCCTGGGCGAACTCCACCAGCAGCATCACCACGGCGGTCAGCAGCAGCACCCGCAGGAAGCCGCGGGTGCGCGGCGCGACGACGGGCACGAGGACGCCGAAGGGAACACCCAGCAGGATGTTGCCGCCGATCTGCCGTACGGCGTCCCGCAGCTCCGGCTGGTCGAGATAGGCCTTCAGAGACCGGCCCGGATGCAGGTTGGTGTGGGTCAGCGCCTCCGACGCGGGGGAGGGCTGCAGGGTCAGCCGTGCCAGCACCACGGCGAAGGCGACCATGAACACGAAGGCGCACACCACCGCCAGCAGCCGGATCGGCAGCGGCAGTGGGCGCCGCTCTCTCCCGGTACCGGTGGTACGCAGACGTGAGGCTGCTTCGGCCATTCGGTCCTCCACTCGTCAACTTCCCTGCGTGACAACGCGGTTACCCGCGGATGCGGCGCCGATGCCGCCCGGTCCGCGGCTACCCCGCCGCCGTGGACCGTTCCCAGCCACGGTTTCCCCGTGATCCGCCGGGGCACTCCAGGCTTCGGGGGTCGCAGCGCGCCGCCACGTCCCACGGCCGGGGGCGGTGCTTGGATGACCGCCACAACGTCCAGCACCCGTGGAGGTGTCGTGTGAACCGGCGTACGACGCTCCTCGCCCTGGCCGAGGTACCGCTCTGGTGGGCCGCGCTCGCCGCGCTGTGGCTGGTGTTCGTCAGCACCGTCGACCCGCTGGAACTCGCCGTCGGCGCGGCCGCGGCACTCGTCGGGGCGCTCGCGGCACGGGCCGCGCGGCGAGCGGTGGCCGGGCGGTGAACGGCTGGGTCCTCGCCGCGACATCGACGCTCGGCACGGGCCTGACAGGGGCCCTGTGGGGCGTCGCCACCGGGCCGCTGCGGCGCCGGGTCGTCGCGCAGAACCTCTCCACCGCGGTGGCCTGCCCGGGCCTGCTGCTTCTCGCCCAGGGCTACGGCCGCCCCTCCTACGTCGATCTGGCCCTGGTGCTCGCGCTGCTCGGCCCGGTCGGCACGCTCGTCTTCGCACGGCTGCTCGGCGACGAACTGGCAGAGGACCCGCCCCGCGCCCGGATCGCCACCTGGGCGGCGGCGGGCTTCGGGGTAGTGGTGGTGCTGGCGTTGTGCGCGGTCACCGGTCCGGGCCGGGCGATGGCCAAGCTGCTGGTGACGGGGGCCCTGCTGGTCGGCGGGAACCTCCTCGCCTCACGGGCGCTGGCCGGCCCGACGGGAACCGGGAAGGAGAGTGGGGCGTCGTGGACCACATCCTGATCGCCGTCGCCCTGGTGCTGGTCGCCGCCTGCGCGACCGTGGCCGTGGCGACCCGCGACCCCGCCCGCCAGAGTCTGGTCCTGGCCGTCCTCGGGGTGGTGCTGGCCGTGCTGTTCACCGTGCTCCAGGCGCCCGACGTGGCCCTGTCGCAGCTCGCGGTGGGCTCCGCGCTGACGCCGCTGTTGCTCCTGCTGACGGTCCGCAAGGTGAGACGGCGCGGACAGCGCGAGGGAGACGACGAGTGAGCCCCCGCACACGACTGTGGCTGGTGGCCGTGGGCGGCGCGGGTCTTGCCGCGCTGCTGGTCGCGGCCTGTTTCGGCCTGCCGGCCTTCGGCGGTGACCGTCACCCCTACGGCGACCGCGCCGTCGAGGCGTCCCTGGCCCACCGCACCGCCAACACCATCGCCTCCGTCAACTTCGACCAGCGGGCCTTCGACACACTCGGCGAACTGACCATCCTGTTCGCGGCCGTGCTCGGCTGCGTCGTCCTGCTGCGGCAGACCCGCGACGAACACCGCGCCCGGCCCCGGCCCGCCGAGGTCGCCCCGCCCGTACGCCGCTACGCCCTGCTCGTGCTGCCCGTCGCCCTGCTCACCGGCCTGTACGTCGTCGCACACGGGCAACTCAGCCCCGGCGGCGGCTTCCAGGGCGGTGTGGTCGCCGCGACCGCCCTGCACCTGCTGTACCTGGGCGCCGACTACCGCGCCCTGGAACGCGTCCGTCCGATCGGTCTGTACGAAGCGGGCGACGCGGTCGCCGTCAGCGCCTACCTGGTCACCGGCGTCGCCGCGCTGCTCGGCGGCACCGCCTTCCTCGCCAACACACTGCTGCCGCACGGCACGTTCAACACGCTCTCCTCCGGCGGCACCGTCCCGCTGCTCAACGCGGCCGTCGGCATGGAGGTCGCCTGCGCCGTCGTGGTGCTGCTCGCCCGGTTCCTGGACCAGGCCGTCGAGATCGAGGAGGAGAGCGGGACGTGAGGCCGCTGTGATGGACGTGTTCCCCTACCTGGTCGCCGCGTGGGTCTTCCTGGCCGGCTGCTACGGCCTGGCCACCAGCCGCGACCTCATCCACGCCGTCGGCTGCCTGTCGGTGTGCCAGTCCGCCACCTACGTGCTGCTGCTCGCCGTCGGCTACCGTGACGGCGCCACCGCGCCCGTCTTCTCCGACCTCGAACCCGGAGCGCGCCCGGTCGTCGACCCGGTCGTCCAGGCAATGGCCCTGACCGACGTCGTCGTCGGCGCCACCGTCACCGCCCTGCTCCTCGCCCTCGTCGTGCAGGTCTCCAAGCGGCACGGCACGGTCGACCCGGACGAACTCTCCGAGCTGCGCGGCTGATGCACCACCTGCTGCCGCTCCTCGTCGCCGTCCCGCTGCTCGGGGCCGCCCTGCTGGCCGCCGCGGGCGGCCGGGTGCCCCGGGGCGTCGCCGAGTCCGTCGGCTGCCTGGTCTCGGCGGGCTCCGCCGCGCTCGCGGTCGTGCTGCTGCTCGACTCCACGCCGCCCCTGGTGGAGTGGGTGGGCGGCTGGGTGCCGGTGCACGGCGAGAGCGTGGGAATCGTCCTGGTCGGGGACGGACCGGGGCTCGGCATGGCGGCGCTCGTCTGCACGCTCACCCTGGCCGCCCTCGTCTACTCCTGGCACTACTTCGACGAACCGCCGCGCGGGCACGCCGGATCGTTCCCCGCACTGCTGCTGCTCTTCCAGGGCGGCATGTGCGGTTTCGCGATGGCGGGCGACCTGTTCAACGCGTTCGTGTGGTTCGAGCTGATGAGCGTCGTCGCCTACGCGCTGACCGGCCACCGGGTCGAGGAGGCCAGGGCCGTGCAGGGAGCGCTCACCTTCGGCGTCGTCAACTCGCTGGGCGCGTACGCGATGCTGATGGGCATCGGGCTGCTGTACGCCCGTACCGGCGAGCTCGGCATGACGCGGATCGGACAGGGGCTGGACGCGCACGGCCCGCCCGACGCGCTGGTCCTCGCCGGCTTCGTCCTGGTCCTGACGGCCCTGCTGGTCAAGGGCGCGGCCGTACCGTTCCACTTCTGGCTGCCGGACGCGCACGCCGTGGCCCCCACCCCGGTCTGCATGCTGCTGTCGGGCGTCATGGTGGAACTCGGCGCCTTCGGTGTGTGGCGGGTGTACGACACCGTCTTCTCCGGCCCGGGCGGTCTGCCCGCCCCCGACGCGGAGCGGGCCCTGGTGGCGCTCGGTGCGCTGACGGCGGTGGTCGGTGCGGTGATGTGCTGGTACCAGAGGCACATCAAACGGCTGCTGGCCTACTCGACGGTCGCCCACATGGGCCTGTTCCTCGTCGGCATCGGCACCCTCACACCGGAGGCGGACGACGGGGTCGCCCTGTACGTCCTGGGACACGCCGGGGTGAAGGCGGCGCTCTTCGCCTGCACGGGCATCCTCCTCGACCGGTACGGCTCCGTCGACGAACACGCGCTGCACGGCCGGGCGCGGACGCTGCGCGCAGTCGCCGTCCTGTACGTGATCGGCGGTCTGGGCCTCGCCGGGCTGCCGCCCTTCGGCACGGCACTCGGCAAGTCGGTCACGGAGGAGGCCGTGGGCGGCCCCCTCACGGTGCTGTTCGTGGTGGCGAGCGCGGTGACCGCCGGGGCGGTCCTGCGGGTCGCCGCCCGGGTGTTCCTCGGCCTCGGCCCCCGGCCCCAGGAGGGCGACGCGTACGAGACGACGGGCGCGGGGGAGCGGCCCGAGACCCGGCACCGGCTGAGCCGGATCCCGGACACCATGACGGCGGTCCCGGCCCTACTGCTCGCCGGATCCCTCGCCGTCGGCGTGGTCCCGGGCTTCGCCGAGGCGGTGGGGCATGCAGTGCAGGAGGCCGGGACCGGTGGCCTGGTGCAGGTCTCGGTGCACTGGACCCCGCTCGGTGTCCTGCTCGGCCTCGCCTCGACCGCGCTGGCGCTCGCCCTCGCGGCCGTGGCCGTCACCCGGCCGCGGTTCCTCGCCGTGCCGGACCGGGCGCTGTCGCTGCGGCGCCTGCAGTCCGGGCACGTCGGGGACTACGTCGCGTGGTTCCTGGTGGGCACCACGCTGCTGGGCACGCTGGCCCTGCCCGGGGTGCTGGGAAGCTGATCAGCTCCCGTACGAGACCCGCACCTCCTTGAAACCCAGGGACCCCAGCAGGCCTTCGAGCATGCCGGTGGTGTTCGACTCGGCGCGTGCGGTCAGCTCGCTCTCCTTCGCGGCGTCGCCGATGTGCCGGACCGCGAGTTTCTGCACGGCCTGTTCGCCGTTGGGGTTGTCCGAGAAGAGGTCGCCGAGGCGGTCGAAGAGACCGCGCTGCTTGGAGACCGCGTACGAGCGGTCGGGGTCGAGGGCCGGCTTGCCCAGTTGCGCGTGGGGCAGCCGGAGCGTGGCGGACGTGCGGTCGCCGTTGACGCGCACGTCGTTCTCGCCGACCTTGCCCAGGTCGACATAGGCGTCGACGGTGCCCGCACCGACGTACAGGGTGCGGGTGCCGCGGAGCGCGTCGGGCAGGAACCTGGCGTCCTTCTCCAGGTCCACGACGACCTGGAAGTTGCCGGAGGCCGCGTCGTAACGGCTGATGTCCTGGATGGACTTCAGCAGCGCGGGACCGGACCGGTCGTGGGTGTCGGTGCCGAACAGGTCCTTCAGGCCGGGGATCACGCTCAGCCGGATCCCCGCGAAGAACACGACGAGCACCAGCACGAGCGCGGCCACCACCTTCGCCCAGCCGGGCATGCGCCTGGGGAGGCGCTTGACGGGAGTCGTCATGCGACGGCCCTCCTTCCTACAGACCGGATGCCCGCCAGAACCCTTGCCAGACCGGCCTGTTGGGAACCGGACGTCACACCGGGCCGGACGTCGCCTCCGGCTGTCCCAGCGCCGCGTCCAGCGTCGGCTGCGGGGGCAGCAGCCGGGACAGGCCGGTGATCCGCAGGACGCGCAGCGTCAGCGGGTGGGCGCAGACGAGGAGCAGCTGCCCGTTTCGGTCGAGCACCCGGCTCCTGGCCCGGTACAGCAGCCGCAGGCCCGAGCAGTCGAAGAACTCGATCCGGCTGAGGTCGACCACGACCCGGGCGGCGGGGCGGTCGGTCTCCCGGTCCAGGTGCGGGGCGATCTCCGCGGCTGCGGCGAGGTCGATCTCGCCGCGGAACTCCAGCACCGTGTACCCACGTTCCTGTCGGACGCGCAGATGCCGGGTGAGCGGTGCAGGTTCCTGCCGCACGACGAGATCGCCTCCAGCCTGCTCCGTGCGTGGGGAGGGGCCGCGGCCTCAAAACCGTTGCCCGCCCCGCAAGTTACCCTCCAACGGATGAATTTCAGCATGTTCGATTGACATATGTCTTTGAATTGCGGCCGAGTTGGCCGAGGTTCGCGCCGGGGTGTGCGCGGGGGCGAGCGCGGGCGTGCTGCAGGGCGTGCGCTCCTGGCTACGAGAGTGTCTGCCAGGCCTTGGTGAGGGCCTGGCGGAACTGCTCCGTCTGGTGCGCCGTGAGGTCGCGGACCATCCGCTCCTCCAGCTCCCGGACGGGCCCGGCGTGCCGGGCCAGCAGCTCCCGGCCGTCGTCGGTGAGCAGGATCTGCAGCTCGCGGCGGTTGCGGGGATTGCGCTCCCGGCGCACCAGCCCGCGGCCCTCCAGGGAGCGGACGAGATCCGCGATGGACTGGGCGGTGACGAAGGAGTCGCGCGCCAGCTGGGCCGCCGACAGGCCGTCGTGCCGCTCCAGGACGGTCAGCGCGGTGTACTGAAGTGCGGTGATCCCCGAGGGCCGGACCAGCTCGTCCAGGTGGGAGCGCACCACGAGCTCCACCTGTTTGACCATGTAGAGCAGGGAAGGGGGCGCCTTGGTCACCTGTGTGTCGAGCATGGAAGCAGGCTAGAGCATTGACAGGAAACCTGTCTGTAAAGAGACTGCGAACCAACAGGAAACCTGTTTGTTGAAATCTTGGCGACGACGCTGAGGAGCGGCGATGACCACCTTCCAGAGGGAACCCGGGCAGCTGTTCGTCGGGGGACAGTGGCGCGAGGCGGCCGACGGCGCGCGCACCGAGGTGGTCGACCCGTCCCGGGGCACGGTCGTCACCACCGTCGCCGAGGCGGCTCCCGCCGATGTCGACGCGGCCGTACGGGCCGCCCGCGAGGCCTTCGACGACGGTGCCTGGTCAGGACTGAGCGGCCGCGAGCGGGGCCGGGTGCTGCACCGCGTCGCCCGGCTGATCCGCGAGAACGCCGACGAACTCGCCGCCTTGGAGAGCCTCGACGTCGGCAAGCCCATCACGCTGTGCGGCGCGGTCGACGTGACCAACGCGGCCAACGACTACGAGTACTACGCGGGGCTCGCCCAGAGTCAGGACGGCGCCCTGCGCGACACCCCCCTGAACGCCCTCGCCTACACCAGGCGCGAGCCCCTCGGCGTGGTCGCCGCGATCACCCCGTTCAACTTCCCGCTGATCCTGGCCGGCTCCAAGATCGGCCCCGCGCTCGCGGCAGGCAACACCGTCGTCCACAAGCCCGCCGACGAGACCCCGCTCAGCGCCCTGTACATGGCCGGGCTGCTCCAGGAGGCGGGTGTGCCCGACGGCGTGGTCAACGTCGTGACCGGCACCGGCCCGGTGGCCGGTGAGGCACTGCTGCGCCACCGCGGTGTCGACAAGGTCGCCTTCACCGGCTCCACCGCGATCGGCCGGCACGTGGCGAGCGTCGCGGGCGAGGCCCTCAAGCCCGTCACCATGGAACTCGGCGGAAACGCGGCCCACATCGTCTTCGAGGACGCCGACCTGGAGAAGGCCGTCGGCGCGGTGATCAAGGGCTTCGCCTTCAACACCGGCCAGTTCTGCATGGGCGGCCCACGCCTGCTGGTGGCCCGCTCGGTGTATCCCACGCTGCTCGGCATCCTCGCCGAGGCCGTGCCCGGCGTACCGGTCGGCGACCCGCGCGACCCGGCCACCGTCATCGGCCCGATGGCGGCCGAGAAGCACCTGAAGAAGGTCGAGGAGTACGTCGCCCTGGCCCGCAAGGAAGGCGGCCGGGTCGTCTGCGGCGGCGAGCGGCTCGACCTGGACGGCGGCTACTACTACAAGCCCACCGTCATCGCCGACCTGTCGAACGACTCCAGGGTCGTCCAGGAGGAGATCTTCGGCCCGGTCCTCACCGTGCAGCCCTTCGACGACGAGGACGAGGCAGTCGCCCTCGCCAACTCCACGCCCTACGGCCTGGCCTCGGGCATCCAGACCGGCAACCTCGCCCGCGCGCACCGGGTCGCCGACCGTCTCCAGGCCGGCATCGTCTGGGTCAACGACTGGGCGATGCTCGACCCCGCGGTGCCCTTCGGCGGGGTGAAGGACTCCGGCCACGGCCGCGAGTACGGGCCCGAGGCCCTCGCCGGTTACACCAAGGTCAAGTCCGTCGTCGTCTCGCTCGACTGAGCCACCGTCAAGGAGCCCCTGCGATGCCCACCACCACCCGTGCCGCGGTCGTCGAGTCCGGCGGCGCGCCCTTCACCCTCTCCGACGTCGTCCTCGACGAACCCGGCCCGCACGAGGCGCTGGTCCGCATGGTCGCCACCGGCCTGTGCCACACCGACCTGGGTGTGGCGAGCGGCGGACTGCCCTTCCCGCTGCCCGGGGTCCTGGGCCACGAGGGCGCGGGCGTCGTCGAGGCCGTCGGCTCCGCCGTCACCGGCGTCGCGCCCGGCGACCACGTCCTGCTCTCCTTCACCTCCTGCGGTGACTGCCGCAACTGCCGCGGCGGGCACCCGGCCTACTGCGCGACCTGGCTGCCGCTGAACCTGCTCGGCGGCGGCCGGGCCGACGGCACCAGCACGATCAGCCGGGACGGCGAGGCCCTGGGCGGTCACTTCTTCGGCCAGTCCTCCTTCGCCGAGCGGGCGCTGGCCGACGAGCGCAGCCTCGTCAAGGTGGACCCGGACGTGCCGCTGGAGGCCGTCGCCCCGCTGGGCTGCGGGGTGCAGACCGGCGTGGGGGCCGTGTGGAACGTCCTGAAGCCGGAGACGGGCAGCACGGTCGTCGTCCTGGGCGCGGGCGCGGTCGGCCTGTCGGCCGTGATGGCGGCGGCCCTCACCCCGGCCACCAGGATCGTCGCCGTCGACCGGGTCGCCGAACGCCTCTGTCTGGCAGCGGAACTGGGCGCCACGCACACCGTCGACACCAGCCGGACGGACCTGGCCGAGGCCCTCACCGGCATCACGGGCGGCCAGGGCGCGGACGGGGTGGTGGAGAGCACGGGCAACGTCGGTGTCCTGCGCCAGGGCGTCGACGCGCTCGCCGCCCGCGGCACCCTGGTCGTCGTCGGCGCCCCGCCCTTCGGCACGGAGGTGGCCCTGGATGTCAACGGCCTCCTCGGCGGCAAGCGGATCGTCGGGCTGACCCTCGGCGACAGCGAGACGCAGACCATGATCCCGGCCCTGGTCCGCCTGGTACGGGAGGGCCGCCTGCCGCTGCACCGCCTGATCAGCACGTACCCCTTCGGGGACATCGACCGGGCGGCCCAGGACATGCGGTCGGGCAAGGCCATCAAGCCGGTGCTGACGTTCTGACACCAAGCCCCCGGGCGTCGCCGCCCGGGACGGGGCGTTGCGCAACTCGGCGCGACGAGGTGCCGCTGCGCCCACCCGTGCCGCCCCAGCGGCACGACTGCCCGCAGCTCAGCGGGACGGCGGCCCGCACTAAGCCGGAGCGTACCCGCACTCGCGTACGCACGGAAGGGGACGTGTCGGGGGGTGTCCGCCCGCAGCGGTTGGCGCGTCAACGGACGGTTAGTCGGTATCCGACCCCATCGCGCCGTTCCGAGGACGG